>CBDUKK010000115.1:0-5917 GCA_965367795.1 uncultured Gammaproteobacteria bacterium | reverse complement strand
GATAACGAAACTGCTGTTTTCTCTCGGCGAGTGCTTTACTAAGGTCTTTCAAACTTAGTGCTGAGCCATGCCTGGCTGCTGATCAGGTGCAGCCGCACGCTGTCTGCGTGGTGGCTTCTTGGGTGATGTTTGCATGCGCTTTTTTCAGACCTAGTTTCTCGAACAGCATCTGGTCGTGATCCTGGCCAGGGTTGTCTGTGGTAAGCAACCTGTCGCCATAAAAAATCGAGTTGGCACCAGCGAAGAAGCACAGGGCCTGGGTCTCATCTGACATCTCGGTGCGGCCGGCCGAGAGACGGACATAAGATGTCGGCATCAGGATTCTGGCGACGGCGACGGTACGGATAAAATCCAGCGCATCGAGCTTGTCGACACCGTGTAACGGGGTTCCTTCGACCTGGACCAGCATATTGATCGGTACGCTCTCCGGGTGTTGCGGCAGGTTGGCCAGCTGCTGGAGCAGTGATACCCTGTCTTCGAGCTTTTCACCCATACCGAGGATGCCACCACTACAGACATTGATGTCTGCATCTCTAACGTGTTGCAGTGTGTCGAGTCTGTCCTGGTATGTACGGGTGGTGATGATGTCGCCATAATATTCAGGCGAGGTATCAAGGTTATGGTTATAGTAATCCAGGCCGGCATCTTTCAGGCGCTGTGTCTGTTCGTTAGTTAACATGCCCAGGGTGACGCAGGTCTCCAGTCCTAAACCTTTGACCGCGATGATCATGTCGATGACCTTGTCGAGGTTTTTGTCTGTCGGGTTGCGCCAGGCAGCGCCCATGCAGAAACGGCTGGCGCCGCTATCTTTAGCTAACTGCGCCTGTTCGATCACTTCGTCCAGCGGTAATAAGCGCTCACGCTCCACCTCTGCGTCATTGCGCGCGCTTTGAGAGCAGTAGCCACAGTCTTCCGGGCAGGCACCGGTTTTTATACTCAACAGCGTGCTGACCTGGACCTGGTTCGGGTCGAAGTGCTGGCGGTGAGTCGTCTGTGCCTGGAATAACAGGTCATTGAACGGCAGTTCGAACAGGCTGCTGATTTCCTGCTTTGACCAGTTATTGCGTAGTTCCGGGTTGTGTGATTCTGGCATAGTGAGTAGTTTTCGATTATCTGGCTGGTTATAATCAAGCCATTTTACACTACACGGAAGAGTAGCCAAAATGGAGCTTGCGCACAAGTTATTCTCACACCTGTTTCCTTCACGGTGTATCCTCTGCCAAAAGACACTCAATCAGGCCATCGAGATATGCCCGGACTGTTATCACTCCCTGCCGCATAATGAAAGCTGTTGCCAGGCATGCGCATTACCTCTGCCGGATGAGCTCAGGAATGCCGTTATCTGTGGTCGTTGTGTAAGGCAGCCGCCGGCGTTTGATTATGCCCACAGCCTGTTTCGTTATGAGAGCAGTGTCATTGGACTGGTGCACCAGTTAAAGTTCGGTGAAAGGATCAGTCATGCACGAAGTATCGGTGAGATGCTGTGGTCGACATTGTGTCAGACAGGGGAATCGCCCGATTGTCTTCTACCTGTCCCCTTACATGATTCACGGTTACGACAGCGCGGGTTTAATCAGTCGCTAGAGATATCACGAGTGATTGCAAAAAAGTCAGGTATCCCTGTCGAATATGATGCGGTGGTCAGGCATCGCAGCACGTCTGCTCAGACCGGCCTCGATGCGAAACAGCGCAAGAAAAATATCAAAGGTGCATTCAGCGTAATAAACAAACTGGATTATGAACACGTATTAATCGTAGATGATGTGATGACGACCGGCGCGACGGTTGATGAGCTGGCCAGGCTATTAAAGAAGAATGGTGTGATGAGAGTAGGTGTGATGACTATCGCGCGTGCACCGGTGAAGGCTTAAGCGTCTTTGTGAGTAAATAGTCTCATTAGACCGTATCTGCAAACTGGTAGTCTAGAAATACACCGATAAAAAGCACCATACCGAACCAGTTGTTATTCAGAAATGCCTTGAAGCAACCATCCCGGTCTCTGTCTTTGATCAGGTATTGCTGGTAGATAGCAAACAGGCAGGCGGCCGAGACCCCGAGGTAATAGAACCCGCTCAAGCCTGCCCGGTGTCCGATGAGTATCAGGTTCAGAATCAATAACAGTTGTATGATGCCGATGATCAACCGGTCCTGGTTGCCAAACAGGATCGCCGTGGATTTGACGCCGATCTTGATGTCGTCGTCATAGTCCACCATGGCGTACATGGTGTCATAGGCAGTCGCCCATAACACGGTAGCGAGAAAGATCAGCCAGGTGATGGTGGTGATTTCGTTAGCCTGTGCGGTATATGCCATCGGCACGGCCCAGCCAAATGCCGCGCCCAGGTGTACCTGGGGAAGATAATGGTAACGCTTCATGAAAGGGTAGCTGGCAGCAAGAATAACGCCGCCCAGTGACATCCATATGGTCAGCTCGTTCATCAGCAATACCAGGGCAAAGGCCATCAGGCTAAGCGAGGCGAATACCAGCAGGGCTTCTTTCTCGGTGATCTTTCCCGAGGTAAGAGGGCGTTGTTTCGTGCGTTCAACTTTGCTATCGATATGCCGGTCTGCGTAATCATTGATCGCGCAACCTGCAGAACGCATCAGTATGACACCTATAGTGAACACGGTCAGTACCAGTGGGTCGGGCCAGCCTTCGGCAGCGATCCATAAGGCGATGAGTGTGGGCCATAACAGCAAGAGGATACCGATCGGTTTATCCAGTCGGATCAGTTGCGCATATACGGAGGCTTTATAATAACTATTTGAATGCTTTATGGATGCCAGCAGGCATCCTGTCTTGCTGCTGGCTTGCCGGTACATAGACTCGGCTTTATCCAGCAGGGGGTGCTGTGCAAGGTACTCTAGCAGCCGGTCAAGCTGTGTCATCAAGGACTTGAATATCATGCCGAGTGTGTCTATGGTGATCCTGGCATGAGACAAGATGGCGCTGATAAAACCCAGCAGCAGAGAAGTACCTCGCCGCCAGTATATTTTTATCTTTGGCAGTAAAGTCGAGATAGCGCTGGCAAGGTTGGGTGATGAAGTCATTAATCGGGATTCTACCTGATTCTGATGTGTATTTATTCTTTCGGCTCTATTAGATGGTATAGTTTTTGTCTTTATTACAATTGTATGAATAAACAGATCGAGTATGAAAAATATACGCAGCTTTGAAGATTATATCCCGCAGTTAGCGGACTCAGTTTTTGTTGATGAAAGTGCAGTGGTCACCGGAAATGTAAGCATCGGTGAAGATAGTTCAATCTGGCCCTGCTGTTCGGTACGGGGTGATATCCATTCGATCAGCATCGGCGCTCGCAGTAATATACAGGACGGCAGTATCCTGCACGTAACGCATGATAGCGAGTATGCACCTGGTGGTAATAAACTGACCGTCGGTGACGATGTTACCGTTGGTCATAACGTGGTATTGCATGCATGTACCGTTGAAGATCTGTGCCTTATCGGTATGGGGTCGATCGTGCTCGACGGTGCTGTCGTACAGTCAGGTGCGATGGTCGGCGCCGGTAGCCTGGTGCCGCCTAACAAGGTGCTCGAAGGTGGCTATATGTGGCTCGGTAGCCCGGTAAAAAAAATACGTGAATTGACGGATAAAGAAAAAGCATTCCTTGAATATTCAGCACGACATTATGTGAAGCTTAAAGATCGACACGCAGGATAGCTTGAGCTCATTCCCAGCCCTGGTCGGGTTGCTTATCGTTTTTACGGCCGACCTCGTCGACAGCCTTATGACATATCTGTCATAAGGCTGTCATTTTTACGACAAATAAACGACTTTTCTCCCTCATATGGACTATACTTTTAGTAATAAATATTTGTAACTTATTGATTGTTATTGGATTTGGTCCAGTTTTTATGGAAAACGGAAACTCGTCGAAAATCATAGATCTTGGTCAAAGCCTCCGTGATAAGGAGACTGAGATCGAGTTATTGCAGGAAACGTTCACCGAGATCGGCAGCGAACTCGACCTTGAGAATGTTTTCAGGATCGTCTCTGAACGTGCGCGTGAGCTGATCAATGCCGAAACGGTATTGATCCCGATTTTAGATGATAATAATGAAACCTATACTTACCGGGGCGGTGCTGGAAGCAGTTCTGGCGACATCGTCGGTGAATCACTGCCGCTTGAGTTCGGTGTCTGCGGCTGGGTATGGAAACATAAGAAGCCCTGGTGGCAGGGTATGCTTGATGAGCTTAGTGATGATGAAAAGAATCGCTGGGAGCAGGAAGCCGGCAATATGATCCTGGTGCCCTTGCAGGGCAAGCGTCAGTTTTTAGGCGGTATAGCCGGATTGAATAAGGTGGATGGTTCCAGTTTCGGCAAAAAAGATCTAAATCTACTGCAGTTGTTCGCCAGCATCGTTTCAGTCGCCATCGAAAACGCGATGGCTGTGAAAAGCATCGAAGTCTCACATGAGTTGAACGAAGACTATCGGGTCAAACTTGAAAACCTGAATAAGCAGCTCATCGATAGTAGCAAAGAGCTGGAATATCTCTCATTGTACGATTCCGTAACAGCGTTGCCCAATCGCTCGTTGTTCTATGACCGGTTGACACGTGAATTAAATAACGCAGAAAGCCATAACAGTTCGATAGGGATTTTGTTGATAGACATCGATAGTTTTAAGGATATCAATGATACTCTGGGCCATGATCATGGTGACAGCCTGTTGAATAAGATAGCGCGCCGTTTTGATAGCGAGGTCTCTCACACCGAGACGCTGGCGAGGCTTGGTGGCGATGAGTTCATCGTGGTGTTGCCGGAACATGACAGGAAGAAAGTGATCAAGCGTGCCGAGCGTTTTTTGAGCTGCCTGAAAGAGACGTTCGCCGTCAAGGAGAATGTGATTCATGTGAATGCAAGTATCGGTGTTGCACTGTATCCCGAACACGGAAGGTCTATCGGCAACCTGTTGAGCCATGCTGATTTTGCGATGTATGAAGCCAAGAACAGCAGCGTAAAAATTCGTGTCTATGACCCTGATAATGATCACCTGGCGCAGGGCCACCTGGCGATGGTCGCTGACGTACGCAAGGCGCTCGACGAAAAACAGTTCGAGCTGCACTATCAGCCCAAAATCAGTGCCCAGACCGGGCAGTTAATCGCTGCAGAGGCTCTCGGCCGCTGGTACTGTAAAGACCGTGGCCAGGTACCGCCAAACATTTTTATACGCGTATTAGAGCAGAACGGTCTGATCGATGAATACACTTACTGGGCTATTGAAACCGCACTGGCGCAGGCGAAAGAGTGGAAGAGCGGTTTTAGTATCATGCGCGTGGCTGTTAACCTGTCACCACAGACATTGATGCACCCTGATTTTATAGAAAAGATCGATCAGTTAATCAAAAGCGAGAGTGACGGTGAGCTGTTGACCTTTGAGATTACGGAGAATCTTTTCCTCTCTGAGTTTGATCGGCTGGCTGAAGTGCTGGAACACATCTGTTCACTGGGTGTGGAGTTATCGATCGATGACTATGGTACCGGCTATTCGTCATTGAGCCGGTTGAGGCGTTTACCGGTCAGCGAGCTAAAGATCGATCAGACCTTCATAAAAGAGATGGTGGATAACAAAGATGATGAGGCGGTGGTGCATTCCACCATCGAACTGGCGCACAATCTCGGTTTGAGTGTCGTTGCTGAAGGTGTGGAAAATCAACCTGCACTGGACCTGCTGACCAGGCTGGGGTGTGACACCATACAGGGTTTTCTTATCAGCAGGCCGCTGAGCGCTGCCATGTTCAATGCCTTTATCGAAGACAAAGACTGAGCTGATTGGTTCCGATCTGATCAGTCAAGTTAATATAATAATTTCGATATATCCTGACAATTAGCAACTAGCCGAACTTTCCTGGCCTATTATGAATATCGGAGTATCAGTTGATGAGGTTCTG
>CBDUKK010000114.1:0-5949 GCA_965367795.1 uncultured Gammaproteobacteria bacterium | reverse complement strand
TTTTCCCGTATAATCCGCGCCCTACAATTTGAATATCCCTTGCTCCACCACGCCAGATAATAATACGGTCGATGGGGGGCTTTAACCGAGAGGAACATTATGCGTCACTACGAAATCGTATTTCTGGTGCATCCAGACCAGAGCGAACAAGTGCCAGCGATGATTGAGCGTTATAAATCATCAGTCGAATCAAATGGCGGTACAGTACACCGTTTAGAAGACTGGGGTCGTCGTCAGCTTGCTTACCCGATAAACAAAATTCACAAAGCACATTACGTTCTGATGAATGTCGAATGTGACCAGAGCATACGTGATGAGATCGAAACCGCATTCCGGTTTAATGACGCCGTTATCCGTAACCTGATCATCAAGCGGGACGAAGCGATCACAGATATGTCTGTACTGGCTAAGGCGAAGAGTGAAGAAGATGCCGCTGAGAAAAAAGCAGCAGCAGAACGTGCTTCACGTGCAGCTGCAGCACCAGCACCAGTAGCAGTTGAAGAAACTAAAGAAAGCACCGATGCTGAAGAATCAGCACCTGCAGAGTAGGAGAAGATAATGGCAGCTAATTTTAGACGTAAACGTTATTGTCGTTTTACTGCAGAAGGTATTACTGACGTAGATTACAAAGACATCGAATTGCTTAAATCTTTCGTATCAGAAAGTGGCAAGATCGTGCCGGCACGTATTACCGGCACCAAGGCGAAATACCAGCGTAAGTTAACCAAAGCGATTAAAGTATCGCGTTATCTTGCGCTTATGCCTTATACAGATAGCCACCAATAGGCCTGTTTGCAGGTACAGTAAGGTTGTCTATCTTTGCCTGATTATGACTCATAGGACAGGTAACAAAGAACTGACACTTGATCGAGGTGTGTGAGTGTTATTTCTGGCAAGATTTATATTAAGAGGCCAAAGTCAGGCAGCGCTGGTAACAGCGTCAATGGCTATCTTAGGCCTGGCAGTACCGCCGGCGGCATGGATTAGCGCAGCTGCGGTAGTGCTGGTTACACTGGTAAATGGCCCCAGGAGTGGCCTGATTACCACGGCTATGTCACTGGTCGGTGCCGCGATATTTGCGTTCCTGATCTTTTCAGCGCCAGAGGTTGCAGTGATATTTGTACTGATAGCCTGGTTGCCGGCCTGGTTGATCGCCACGGTATTGAGACAGACAGTGTCACTGGCTTATAGCCTGCAGATACTGACATTGATGAGCCTGCTGGCAGTGGTGATGCTTTACCTGCTGTACCCGAACATAGGGGAACTGTGGCGGGAACCTCTGGATATAATGGTGAAGCAACTGGCAGAGCAGTCCACAGATTTTACTCTGGCGGAACTGAAACAGACCGAAGACTGGATAATCGAGTTTCTGCCGGGTTTGTTTGCCAGTAGCATCATGTTCGGTACCATGGTGAGTCTGTTCCTGGGACGATGGTGGCAGGCGGTATTATATAACCCAGGCGGATTTGGCAAAGAGTTTCGAAGCTTGAACCTGGGGAAGGTTTCTGCACTGTGTGCTATGGCGTTAATGCTGATAGCAGCGATTGTTGATAGCGTATTTGCTGTTGCGATGGTTACAGTCGTATTCGTACTGTATGGAATGCAGTCATTGTCGTTATTGCATGCGGCAATTGAGATACGGAAAGTTAATGCTGCATGGTTATTTTTGATTTACCTGATCATGTTTTTTGTGCCGCATGTGCTTTTGTTACTGATGCTTGCAAGCTTTGCAGATCCATGGCTGGATATACGGCAGCGTATCAGTCCGGTGTCTGATAAGACATGAAATAGAAGATTTATACATAACATTTAAACATAACGAATTTAAACTGAGGTTAGAAAGATGGAAGTCATCTTATTTGAAAAAATTGATCGTCTAGGCGGTATTGGTGATCTGGTTAATGTAAAAGCCGGTTTTGCACGTAACTATCTGTTACCTCAGGGTAAAGCTAAACCTGCCACAGACGCAAACAAGGCTGAGATTGAATCACGCCGTGCTGAATTTGAAAAAATGGCAGCTGAAGCGTTAGCAACTGCTGAACAGCGCCGCGAGCAGATCGAAGCGTTAAGCATCAGCATAACCGCCAAAGCAGGTACTGAAGGTAAATTATTCGGTTCGATCGGCAACATCGATATCGCTGCTGCTCTCACTGAAGCGGGCGTCGAGGTTGAAAAACGTGATGTACGTCTTCCTGAAGGTCCTATCCGTCAGGCGGGTGAGTACGAAATCACCCTGCATCTGCATACAGATGTTGATGCAGTAGCAAAGGTTACCATCATCGGTCAAGAAGAAGCCTAAACGCTTTTTTCACCAGCTGCTATTCGAAGGCCCGCATCGAGCGGGCCTTTTTTATGTACAGGATGTACGGTATGACGCAAAGAGCCAGGGATGGTGGTGCGGCGATGGTCAGGATGTACGGTATGACGCAGAGAGCCAGGGATGGTGGTGGCGGTCGTGTCACGCCAAGAGCCAGGGATGGCGGTGTGACGATTTACTCGATATCCCGGCGTTAAAAAAATCTTTTCTAGAAATACCTTCCGATTGCTGTCGCCAGTCTTTATAATCGATGTCATATTTTGAAGGTTCAACTATGTCAGAAACAGCAGCATTTCCAACGTCCGATATCATGCCCGATGAGCAGACCAGTAATCTGCGGGTGCCACCACACTCGGTAGAGGCGGAGCAGGCGGTGATAGGTGGTCTGCTACTCGATAACAGGGCGTGGGAACAGATCGCTGACAAGCTGGTCGAGGAAGATTTTTACCGTAATGATCACCGCCTGTTGTTCTCTGCAATCCGTCAACTGGAATCGCGTAATGAGCCATTTGATGCCGTGACGCTATCACAATGCCTGGATAATAATGGTCATCTTGACCAGGCCGGTGGCCTGTTATATCTCGGGCGCCTGGCAAAAGATACACCCAGTGCCTCTAATATCGTCGCTTACGCCAATATCGTGCGTGAGAAATCGGTGCTACGACAACTGATCGCTGTCGGTACTGACATCAGCGGCAGCGGCTTTCAACCTGAAGGCCGTGATAGCAAGGAACTGCTGGATAGTGCCGAGAAAAAAGTTTTTCAGATAGCCGAGCAGGGAGCCCGTGGTCAGGGTGGTTTTCAGGACATGAAGTCACTACTGTCAAAAACCGTCGATAAGATCGACCACCTGTTTAATAGCGATGGCGGTATCACCGGTGTTTCTACCGGCTTTGATAAATTCGATGAGATGACCACTGGTCTCCAGGAAGCTGATCTGGTCATCGTTGCCGGTCGCCCATCGATGGGTAAGACAACCTTCGCCATGAACATCGCTGAAAATGCGGCTATCGGCGACAAGGTGCCGGTTGCAGTGTTCAGTATGGAGATGCCGGGTGATGCACTGGCGATGCGCATGATCTCTTCGCTTGGTCGTGTTGACCAGCACCATATCAGGACGGGCAATCTTACCGATGAAGACTGGGCGCGGATAACTTCTGCGATCCACATCCTGTCAGAAGCCAATATCTACATCGATGACACGCCTGCGATGTCACCCAACGAGGTCAGGGCGAGAGCTCGCCGCCTGAAACGTCAGCATGGCCTGGGCCTTATCGTTATCGATTACTTGCAGCTGATGCAGGTACATGGCGGCAGCGAGAACCGTGCGACTGAGATCTCGGAGATCTCACGTAGCCTGAAAGCCATGGCAAAAGAGCTCAAGGTACCGGTCATCGCCTTATCTCAGCTTAATCGTAGCCTCGAGCAGCGCCCGGACAAGCGACCGGTAATGTCTGATCTGCGTGAATCCGGTGCGATCGAGCAGGATGCCGACCTGATCGTGTTTATCTACCGGGACGAAGTCTACAATGAGGATAGCCCGCAGAAAGGCGTTGCTGAGATAATCATTGCCAAACAGCGTAATGGTCCGATCGGTAAATCACTGCTCACATTCCTGGGCAAATACACCAAGTTCGAAAACTATATTCCTGAAATGTACAACACTGACGGTTTTGAATGAGTGAAGAGAAATCCTCGCAGCACTGGCGACGGGCCAGGGTGCTGATCAATTCAGATGCACTCTTAAACAACCTGAATCGGGTTCGAGACTATTCACCGAAAAGCCGTATCATGGCGGTGATAAAAGCCAATGCTTATGGGCATGGCATGCTGACTGCCGCAACTGTAATGGATTCCGCCGATATGTTTGCCGTGGCGATGCCAGAGGAGGCTTTTGCCTTACGTGCTTCCGGTTGTACAAAGCCGCTGCTGGTATTGCATGGTTGTAATCACGTCGATGAGCTTCACAGGTTTTCAGCATTAAAAATCTCTACCGTCATCCATCAGTCGCAACAGCTCGATGAACTGTTAGAGAGTAACCTTGATTCTCCCGTCGATGCCTGGTTAAAAGTAGATACTGGCATGCATCGACTGGGCATTCCTGCCGATGACGCCGAAGATTATTTTGGCCGCTTACGAAACTCACCCAATGTTGCAAAGGTTTATATCATGAGCCATTTTGCAAATGCTGATGATGCTGATAATAAATTAAATAACAAACAGTTAGAGAGTTTTCTTAAGGTAACTAATGATATAGATGTCGATTGCAGCATGGCCAATTCTGCGGCCATCGTAGGTATGCCTAAGAGTCATTTCGAGGTGGTGCGTCCGGGGATCATGCTGTACGGTTCTTCACCTTTTCCTGATGTCACCGCTGAGGAACTTGGCTTGCAGGCTGTTATGCAGTTTGAGGCAGAGCTGCTTACCATCAAACAGCTGAAAGCGGGCGATGCCGTCGGTTATGGAAGTACTTACGTGGCTAACAGGGATATGACCATGGGCATCGTCGCTGCCGGCTATGGTGACGGCTACCCCAGGCATGCCCGGAATGGCACGCCGGTATGGATAAACGACCAGCGCTGCGAGCTGCTCGGTCGTGTTTCGATGGATAGCATCAGTATCGATCTGACGGGTGTCAAAGCTTCTACAGGCGACAGGGTGGTTCTCTGGGGCAAGGAGTTATGTGTCGATGAGATTGCTGCGGCGAGTGAAAGCATTGCCTATGAGTTGATGTGTAATGCCGGTGCTGCTTATTTTTCTATTCAACAATAGTCTTTATTACGCGAATTATAGCCAAATTGGTCTATTCTTCTAATGAGATAAATTAGCGCTAACTTTAATAATAGAGTTAATGTTCGACAGTCTGCTAAGCGTCTGTGATCTAGAGACTTAAAACATAATAAGAAAGTTTGGGGAATGATGGAGTAATTCATGATCGATAATAAAATATTACATAATAAATTGTTACTTGCCGGCATCACCGCAATGGCCATGACACTGACATCTTGTGGTACGGGTAAAACCAGCATGTTCCGCTCAGATTCCAGTCACTCAGCAGTCTATCCTGGGGACGGTCCTACCCGGCTGGACTCGCTCGACTGGAAATACAGCGCTCCTGATAAAACCTATTCTTCACCGACCGTTGCCAATGGCAAGGTCTATCTTGGCAGTAATGACAAGCATATGTACGCCATCGATCAAAAGACAGGACAGATGAAATGGCGGTTCAGAACAGGTGGCAACATAGAGGCTACTCCGGCTGTTTCCGATGGTATCGTTTATATCGGTAGTTGGGATAAGAACCTGTATGCCATCAAAGACGATACCCAGGCACTGGTGTGGAAGCAGAAAACAGATGGACCGATCTCCGCATCACCCATCATCTCTGACGGTATCATCTATTTCGCCAGCGAAGACGGAAATCTGTATGCGGCTGATGCCAGCAATGGCTATAGAAAGTGGAGTTTCAATGCGGGTGCCTCCATCTACAGTTCGCCGGCAGTTTCTGGTAATCTTGTTTTTTTTGGCACCCTGGACGGTCACTTGTTTGCAGTTAATAAGAACACCGGTCAGGAATACTGGCGCTTCAAAGCGACGGGGAAAATACATTCTTCACCTGCGGTCGATGATAA
>CBDUKK010000113.1:0-6010 GCA_965367795.1 uncultured Gammaproteobacteria bacterium | reverse complement strand
AAGCTGCGCTTTACCGCGCAGCGCACCATGCGCACTGCACAGAACCTGTATGAAGGCATCGACATAGGCGGCGAGACTGTCGGCCTGATCACCTATATGCGTACCGACTCACTGCATCTCGCACATGAAGCCATCGATGAGATACGCGGTCTGATAGAATCTCGTTTCGGCAAGAAAAATCTGCCCGAGAGCCCGCGTATCTATAAGAGTAAATCGAAAAACGCGCAGGAAGCTCACGAGGCTATCCGCCCGACATCGGTCAATCACGCGCCGGAAAAGATCAAGGACAAGTTAACGCCTGACCAGTTTGCCCTCTACGAACTGATCTGGAAACGCACCATGGCCTGCCAGATGGTGCACGCGACGCTGAATAATGTCAGCGTACAACTCGGCTGTGGCAGCGGCAACGTTTTTCGGGCCAGCGGTTCCATCATCAAAACACCCGGCTTCATGTCAGTATATATGGAAGGCAATGAAGAGAGCCGCCTCGATAAACAGGCGGAGAAAATGCTGCCTGAACTGGACGAAGGTGAGAGCATCGATCTGCTGGAGATTCGCAATGACCAGCATTTCACTCAACCACCACCACGATTTACTGAAGCCAGCCTGATTAAAACACTGGAAGAATATGATATCGGTCGACCATCGACCTATGCCAACATCATATCCACACTGGTCAACCGCGACTATGTCGAACTGGAAAACCGACGTTTCACACCGACCGATATCGGGCGCATCGTCAACCGCTTCCTGACCGATTACTTCACCAGGTACGTCGATTACGAATTTACCGCCGACATGGAAAATGAGCTCGACTGCATATCGCGCGGTGAACACGACTGGGTACCACTGCTGAAAAAATTCTGGACCCCGTTCAAGGAGACCGTCGACCACGTAGAAGAAAATGTCAGTCGCGCTGATGTCGCGCAGTCACGCCATCTCGGTACCGATGAAGAGACCGGTAAACCCGTCTCTGTGCGCATGGGCCCTTACGGACCGTTCGTACAGATCGGTGATAAAGACGACGAAGACAAGCCACGTTTTGCCAGCCTGCGTCCCGGACAGAAGATGGCCGATATCACCATGGACGATGTCTACTTCCTGCTGCAGTTACCACGCGACCTGGGGGAGACAGATGAAGGTGAAGCACTCTCGACAAACTACGGTCGTTTTGGGCCGTATGTGAAATATGCGAGCAAGTTTGTCTCCATCAACAAGGAATACCAGGACAGAGGCATCGACCCGTACAACATCACCCATGAACAGGCGATGGAACTGGTCAAAGCGAAAAAAGAATTTGATGCCAACAAGCACATCAAAGATTTTCCTGGTACAGATATAGAGATATTAAATGGCCGCTGGGGACCATACATAACTGATGGCATGAAAAACGCCAAGATCCCCAAAGACAGAGAACCAGAATCTCTGACCCAGAAAGAATGCGAAGAACTACTGGCAGCAGCACCTTTCCGTCGCGGCAAAAAGAAAAAAGCCGCGAAGAAGAAGGTGGTCAAGAAAGAAACGGCTGCAAAGAAGAAGACAGTCAAGAAAAAGACCACCAAGAAAAAATCGGTGAAGAAGAAAACAGCCAAGAAAAAGACAGCCAGGAAGAAATCGGTGAAGAAAAAATCAACTGACTAAAAGGTCTTCATGGTAAGCCGTTATGGCAAGTGATTTCTTAATCCGACAAGCAGCACATATCATCCATCACGGCGGCATCATCGCCTACCCGACAGACACCATCTATGGACTCGGCTGCGATCCCTATGATGCCGATGCGGTCGCGTCAATCAATGACATCAAGCAACGCCCCCGTAGCAAGCAGTTCATATTACTGGCAGGACACATAGACCAGGTCGTACCACTGGTTGACCTGGATAAAGAGCAGCAACACAAAATAACACGAGCTACCGAACCGACCAGCTGGGTGATCGAGGCCAGACCATCCGCTCCCTCATGGCTGGTCAGCCCTGGCGGAACGATAACAATACGCATCAGCCAGCAACGCGATGTACAGCGCTTATGCCAGGCACTCGGTCATGCGATCATTTCAACCAGTGCCAATCCGTCAGGCAAACCACCAGCAAGAAACTCCCTGGAACTGCATAAATATTTTCACCATAGCGTAGATATGATCCTGGCTGACCATAAGATGCTGGCAGCCAGTCCTTCAAAAGTTATCCGACTATGCGATAATTACATCATCAGACATTAAAGAAAACTCATCATGAACACTAAAGACCAGCCTGATACCGAGGCCGTAAAGTCCTACCTGGTAACATTACAAAATAAAATCTGTTCTGCACTGGCAGAGGAAGATGGCGAAAAAGATTTCATCATCGATGAATGGCAGCGTGAGCATGGCGAGGGCGGTGGCATCACTCGTGTATTGAGCAACGGCGGCGTATTTGAACAGGCCGGCGTGAATTTTTCTCATGTCTCTGGTGGACAACTGCCCGCTTCAGCAACAGCACACCGGCCTGAACTGGCTGGCCGCAAGTTTCAGGCGATGGGCGTTTCACTGGTCATCCACCCGAAAAACCCGAAAATACCAACCTCGCATGCCAACGTAAGATTCTTTATCGCGACCAAAGAAGGCGAAGATCCTGTATGGTGGTTTGGCGGTGGCTTCGACCTGACACCTTATTATGGCAATGACGAAGATTGCGTACACTGGCACACTATCGCCAAGCAAGCCTGCGAACCATTTGCTGAAGATACATATGAAAAGTATAAGACCTGGTGTGACGACTACTTCTATATCAAACACCGCGATGAACAACGTGGCATCGGCGGCCTGTTCTTTGATGACTTAAATGAGGAAGGTTTCATCAGGAGTTTCGACTTCATGCGAAGCGTCGGTGACCATTACATCGATGCTTACCTGCCGATAGTACAGCGTAGAAAAAATGAACCTTATAGCGATGAACAACGTGCATTCCAGCTATATCGCCGAGGCCGTTACGTCGAGTTCAACCTGGTCTATGATCGTGGAACGTTATTCGGACTGCAGACCGGTGGACGGACAGAATCGATATTGATGTCTTTGCCGCCAGTGGTCCATTTTGAATACAACAAGGTAATCCCGAAAAACACCGAAGAAGCGAAGCTGTATGACTATTACCTTAAACCGAAAGCTTGGGTTTAGATCGTACTGCTTCTAATTTTTATTCACCCCTGCCACCCACGATGACGAAGTGGACAGGGGTAAATATTCAGATGATTTCTTTTATACTTTCTGTTTAGCGAACGAGACCACGTTAGCACTCGGCAATTCTGTCAATGGTTCCGAGATATAATTGCCCTGCACCTTATCGACACCGCATATCTTCAACAGGCGTACGATCTCGGGACTCTCGACATACTCTGCCACCGTATAACGCCCCAGGGAATGCGCCACGTCATTCATCGCTGTAACGATAGCACGGTCAGTTGCACCACGTGCCATACTGCGTACGAACTGGCCATCGATCTTGACAAAGTCTGTAGGCAGGTTCTTCAGTTGTGAGAACGAACAGAAGCCTGAGCCAAAGTCATCCAGCGAGAAGCGGCAGCCGATCTTGCGCAGCTCATTGATAAAATCATTTGCCTGCTCGAGGTTTGCGATAGCACAGGTCTCGGTTACTTCAAACGTTAACGCGCTAGGGCTGATACCGTATTGATCGATCAGTGACCTGATCCTGCCAAGCGTCTCATCACTATCTACCGTATTGCCAGAGATATTGATGGATAGACGGATGTTCTTACTGGCAGGTCCCGTTGCCACGACTTCCTGCAGGGCATTCTCAAGCACCCACATATCGATATCTGTCATCATGTTGAAGCGCTCTGCCGTCGGAATAAAACTATCCGGATAATGCAGCGCCCCATTCTCATCTAACATGCGTACCAGAACTTCGTAGCTATTGATCATATCTGTTTCGTTGATATGCCGCTGCCACAGCACGCCATCCTGCGCAGGAAGGTTGACCAGGTCAAGATCTTTCATCTGCATGATAGGCTGATAGTGCAGCTGGAACATGTTTTTCTCCAACGCTTCCCTGATGCGTACCGACCAGCCGAGCTCACTGCCCATGGCATTACGTTCATCACTGCCCTTCTCATACATATGAGTCTGATTGCGCCCCAAGCGTTTAGATATATGGCAGGCGATATCCGCATTCGCCATCACGTCACCCGCAGTAGCATCCGGGGTATCCATCATGGCCACACCGAAGCTGGCATTCACATGATACGCCTTGTCATCGTGATGAACTCTCAGGTTAGATAGCGAGGTCCTTATCTCATCTGCGATCGAGACAGCCACCGTCTCGTCGACATTTTTTAATATAAGCGCGAACTCATCACCACCTATTCGCGCTGCCACATCATGTCTGCGCAAGTGCTTGCTTACTTCCTGGCTCAGATCAACCAGCAACTGGTCTCCCACCTCGTGACCTGCAGTATCATTTACATATTTAAAGCGGTCAAGGTCGAGATAAACCAGCGCGCTCATGATGCCGGTCCGGCTCACACTTCCGATCTCTTTCTCCAGGTAACTCTCGAAGTAGCGGCGATTATATAAACCTGTCAGGTGGTCATGCGTTGCCTGCCAGCGTAATTTCTCTTCCATCATCTTACGTTCAGATATGTCGCGGAACGCGATCACCGAACCTTCCTGTTTTCCGCTCACTGACAATGCGTACAAGGTACAGTCAACGGGTATCTCTTTACCACTCTTGTGACGGAACTGCGTCTCCCAGCCTTTTAGCTGTTCGCCTGAAAAATACGCTTCTTTTAACAGGTCACGACCGACATCTCGGTTGTTGTAATGAAAGATGTCATAGGCATTAACACCCAGTAGAGTTTCAACATCATTCTGTCCCAGCACTTTCTGGGCAGCCGGGTTCATGAATGTAATACGGCCATCCTTATCGACGCCGTAGACACCTTCACCGACCGACTCCAGGATTGCCGCAAGGTTTTCACGTTGTTTTTCGATAGAGCGCTGCACTTCGATAAAGCGGCGCATACCAGATAGACGCGCCAGAAATAATTCTTCCGCCTCATTCTTGAACATACATTCGATCGCACCTGCCTGCAGGCAGTCACGGATAACCGAATCGAGATAGGTCCCTGTGATAACAGCGGTACGGATATTTGCGGTCTGTGGATTATCTCTCAGCTTCTGACACAGGACATAACCGTTCTGCTCAGGCATAAAATAGTCGACGATAGCAATATCGACATCTTGCTCAAGAGCTACCTTATAAGCTTCATCGACAGAGTTTGCTGTCACTACTGTGTAATTATTTCGTTCCAGTAAGCGCTGATAATAGATACGAATACTCTTCGAGTCATCGACGAACAGCACACTGGTAGGTTTCGTATTGCGCTTAACCGAGTGCTGTTCAACGACAGGTTGTTGCGGCAGAGGATCCAGCATCGTCTGCAATGAAGAAACCACCTCCTGGTAGTTTTCCCAGGGCACCAACGCTGTTGTCCGACGCGTGCTCATCCAGTTGAGTAATTCCAGTTCGGCATCATTCGACAACAGGATGACTGCCACCTCACTGTATGGCTCTCTATCTAGAAGAACCAGCAGGTGCTTGGATTCATCGAAGTGTTCGTAATTTGGCCAACCTACCAGGATGGCGTGAAACTCTAAGGTGTTTGTCTGCAATGTTTTAATCGCAGACTCAAAACTATCCACTGTTATGAGCTCGTATCCCTGCTTCTTTAGTGTTTTGCCAAGCATATATCGCAACGTAGCTGACTCTTCGACGAGCAGGACACGTTGCTTTGCAACATTATCAGGCATACGATGTTTCCCCAAAAAACTTCTTATACTCTTAGTGGGCAATTCATGTGAATTGCAGACTGGTAGAGGCGTCTAACAGGCAAGATAGAATTAAATACCTGGTTAAACCCTGGATTTGGTCGCATTTGGAATATGTTATTTATAGCAATTTGTACCAGGAAATCCAGTAAACACCAGATATCGATGCAACAATCATAAAAAAACCCGGTC
>CBDUKK010000112.1:0-6066 GCA_965367795.1 uncultured Gammaproteobacteria bacterium | reverse complement strand
CTATCGACAGGCTGCAGACAGTTATCGAGCGCTTCTTCACCCTGTTCGGCAAGCGCTTCCAGCTGATCGACGGTCAGCATATTGCCGTCATAAGGACCAACGCTGAGGCGCCGTAAACTCGTGATATGCGCACCACAGTTCAGTTTCTTCGCGATATCTTCTACCAAGGTACGAACATAGGTACCTTTTGAGCAATGGACTTCCAGTTCCAGGATCAGGCGCTGCTGATCACCCTGCTGCTGCCACTGCAGTGATATAAAATCGATGTCATAGATCGTGACCTGACGAGCCTTGCGCTCGACTTCTATGCCCTTTCGCGCCAGTTTGTAGAGTCGTTCGCCATTGTGCTTGATAGCAGAATACATCGGTGGCACCTGATCGATCTCACCGAGAAAATCCGGCAGCACATTTTTGACATCACTTTCCGAAATCGCGGATACGTCCTGGGTATCGATCACCTCGCCTTCCGCATCGCCCGTGGTCGTATTGACACCGAGCTGGCATTCGAGATGATACCGTTTATCCGCATCGAGCAAAAAGGCAGAGATCTTTGTCGCCTCACCAAAACACACTGGCAGCATACCAGTCGCCAGCGGATCCAGGCTACCCGTATGTCCGGCTTTTGCTGCACCGAACAGGCGTTTTACTCGCTGCAGGACATGGTTAGAACTACCGCCCTGCGGCTTATCCAACAACAGCACACCGCTGACATTACGACCTTTGTTTTTACGTCTGCCCACTAGTTTTTCTCTTCATCATTATCAATTTGACCATCTGCACTATCCTCATCGCTATCCTGGCTGTGTTGCTCGTCACTTGCGCCAGCTCTCTGGTCACTTTTTATAGCTTCACTGATTAATTCATCCATAGCAGCGCCACGTATGATGCTCTCATCTGCGACGAATTTCAGCGTCGGCACGATACGCGCACGGATACGCCGGCCGATCGATTTTCTTATGAAACCGACGGCACTATTCAATATCTCGATAGATTCGTTTAGTTGTTCGGAATTTAAAACAGAACAGTAGATAACCGCATGGCTCAGATCACGACTCATGCGAACCTCGGTAAATGAGATAAAACCCAGGCGCGGGTCTTTTATCTCATCCTGAACGATTTCAGCAAGCTCGCGGCGAAGCTGCTCCGCCATGCGTTGGCTTCGTGAAAACTCTCTAGGCATCTAAAAAAACCTTATTACCTATAAAGTACGCGTGACTTCCACTCGTTCGAAGACTTCGATCTGATCGCCAACCTTCACTTCGTAATTCTTCACCGCGATGCCGCATTCAGTACCGCTGTTGACCTCTTTCACATCGTCCTTGAAACGACGCAGTGATTCGAGCTCACCTTCGAAGATTACAACGTTGTCACGCAACACTCGAATAGGCGCATCTTTACGCACCACTCCCTCGGTAACCAGTGAACCAGCAACCTGGCCGAATACCGGTGACTTGAATACTTCCTGCACTTTTGCCATACCGATAATCTGCTCGCGGTACTCAGCTTTAAGCATGCCGGTAAGCGCCTTGGCGACTTCATCGATAAGCTCATAGATGATGCTGTAGTAGTTCAGCTCGACACCGCGTTCTGCGGCAGCACGCCTGGCAGCTGCATCAGCACGGACATTGAAGCCGATGACGATAGCATTAGATGCCGCCGCCAGACTGATGTCAGTCTCGTTGATACCACCGACACCTGAAGCAATGATACGCACATCGACTTCATCATTATCGGCTGCCAGTTTCGTCAGCGAATCACTGATGGCATGCAAGGTGCCCTGTACATCAGCTTTTAATAAGATATTAAGTTTCTTGACCTCACCAGCCTGCATCTGGTCGAACATGGACTCCAGTTTATTCGCCTGTTGAGTCGCAAGACGCATATCTCGAGCTTTCTCACGACGGTTTTGAGACACTTCACGAGCAGTACGCTCATCTGCCAGCACCTGCATCTCATCGCCTGCGTTAGGTGTGCTTGAGAGACCGATGACAACAGCAGGAATAGATGGTCCTGCACTTTCGATAGCTTGACCAAACTCATCAAACATCGCCCTGACACGGCCAAAGTCTTCACCGGCAAGCATGATATCGCCTTTTCTCAGCGTGCCTTCCTGAACAAGTACGGTGGTTGTAACACCCCGTCCTTTATCCAGCGCCGCTTCCAGGACCACACCTCTGGCGAGACCTTCCGGCGTCGACTTCAGCTCATTCAGCTCAGCCTGCAGCAAGATAGTATCGAGCAATGAATCGATACCTTCACCGGTCAACGCTGAAACGTTGACGAAGATATTATCACCGCCCCACTCTTCCGGGATGATCTCATAATTACCCAGTTCGTTTTTCACTCGATCAGGGTCAGCGCCTTCTTTATCGATCTTGTTAACCGCGATAATGATCGGAACTTCGGCTGCTTTCGCGTGCTGAACCGCTTCGATGGTCTGTGGCATGACACCATCATCTGCCGCCACCACGATAATAACGATGTCGGTCGCATTGGCGCCACGTTCACGCATGCTGGTAAATGCAGCATGTCCCGGCGTGTCTAAAAAGGTGATAACGCCTTTCTCAGTCTCTACATGGTAGGCACCGATGTGCTGGGTAATACCGCCGGCCTCACCAGCAGCGATTTTGGACCTGCGGATATAATCCAGCAGCGAGGTCTTGCCATGGTCGACGTGCCCCATGATGGTCACGACTGGCGGACGTGACTCTACCTTCAGGTCGGAGGTGTCACGTGCCAGCAGCTCTTTCTCATAATCGTCTTCGTTGATTACCACAGGATTGTGGCCAAGCTCTTCGACGACGAGTACCGCAGTATCCTGGTCGATGACCTGGTTTATCGTCGCCATCACACCCATCTTCATCAATGCCTTGATAAGTTCACCAGCTTTCATCGACATGCGCTTTGCAAGATCGTCAACGGTGATCGTCTCAGGGACCGTCACATCATGGATGATAGCTTCGACGGGTAGTTCGAACCCATGTTTGGCATCTGCAGAAACAGAAGATCGCCTGGCAGATTTGCCTTTCTTCTTCTGACGTTTTCCGCTGCGGTCACTGGATACATGTAATTCTTTGCGACCGTATAATGTACTCTTGTCCTTATGTTCAGGCTTATGCTTCTTGGATACCGTTTTCTGGTCACGCGCCTGCTGTGCCTGTAACTCTTCAGGGGTCAGAACTTTTTCTTTCGCCGGCGTAGCTTTCGGTCTCGTGCTCTGCTTTTCTTTCTGCTTATGGTCCTCTTCAACTTTTGCCCTGGCTTCTGCTAAACGTGCCTGTTCTGCACTCTCTTCCTGTTCGCGTTTTTCAGCCCGCTCCTGCTTCAGCTTCCTTTCCATCTCACGCTCTTCTTCACGGCGCGCCTGGTCCGCACGAAGTTTTTCCAGTGCTGCCAGCTCTGCGGGCGGTTCCGTGGTGCCATCTGCATCAACCGCCTGCTCAGCAGCCGGGGCTACGGGACGGGTTATAGAGCGCTTGCGGCGAACTTCGATGGATACTTTATTCCTGCCAGAACCACCAACTTTTACTTCACTTACCGACTTTCGCTTCAGCGCAATCTTATGTGGCTTGTTTTCTGCATCGACATTACTGTCTTTACCATGCTGACCTCTCAGGTAACCCAGCAACGTCATCTTGTCCGAATCAGATACCAGAGAGTCGGGGGTCTTTATATCCAGACCCGCGTCTTTGATCTGTTCGAGTAGACGTTCGACCGGTGTGCCAACGACACCTGCAAGTTGTTTTACTGTTACTTCAGCCATGTGTTATCTCAACTATTTATCTTAGTGATATTTCAGTCGTTCTTTTTTACTGTTGTTCTTCTTCTGCAAACCATGGAGCGCGCGCAGTCATGATCAGCTCGGATGCCCGCTTCTCATCCATACCTTCGATCTCCATCAATTCATCAACGGCCTGTTCTGCCAGATCTTCCATGGTGCAGACGCCTTTCACAGCCAGCGCATTGGCTAGCTCGATATCCATGCCTTCCATGGTCAGCAGGTCTTCCTGCGGTTTATTATTTTCCAGGACTTCTTCTGTCATGATCGCCTGTGTTAACAGGTAATCACTGGCACGGTTGCGCAGTTCTGCAACGATATCTTCATCGAATTCTTCGATGTTCAGCAACTCTGATTCAGGCACATAGGCAACCTCTTCTATGGTCGTGAAACCTTCTGCAACAAGAATTTCAGCAACTTCTGTATCGACATCGAGATGCTCGGTGAAGACGCCGAGATACTTGGCGCCTTCTTCAGCAGATTTTGCTTCAGCTTCCTGCTCCGTCATGACGTTAAGTTCCCAGCCGGTCAGTTCACTGGCGAGGCGTATGTTTTGACCGCCACGGCCGATAGCCATAGCGAGCTTGTCTTCTTCTACTGCGATGTTCATGCTGTTAGCTTCTTCATCGACCACCAGTGAAAGCACCTCTGCCGGTGACATGGCATTGATCACGAACTGAGCAGGATCTTCGTTCCACAGGATGATGTCCACCCGCTCACCGCCGATCTCGTTCGATACCGACTGCACACGAGAGCCACGCATACCGACACAGGCGCCCACAGGATCGATCCGATTATCCAGTCCTCGTACAGAAATTTTTGCTCGAGAACCAGGGTCGCGTGCGCCGCCGATGATCTCCAGTAGTCCCTGATCAACCTCAGGCACCTCCAGCTTGAACAGTTCAACCAGAAACTCCGGCGCTGTACGGCTGATAAATAATTGCGGCCCACGTGCCTCAGATCGCACCTCTTTCAGATAACCGCGCAAACGGTCACCCGGGCGTACAGCCTCACGAGGGATCATGTCTGACTTGGGGATGAAACCTTCAACACCGTTACCGAGATCGACATAGACGTTACCGCGCTCTACTCGTTTGACCGTACCCATTACCAGGGTACCTTCGAGGCCCTGATAGGCTTCCACATCACGCTCTCTTTCAGCTTCACGTACTTTCTGCACGATGACCTGCTTGGCGGTCTGTGCCGCGATACGACCGAATTCAACCGATTCGATCTGCTCTTCGATGTAATCACCGACTTCGATTTCGGGATTATCGATCTGAGCGGCATCCAGGGTAGTTTCACCCAGAGGGTTTTCCATGGGCTCATCATTGTCGATTACTAACCAGCGGCGGTATGTATCGTAATCACCGGTCTCGCGATCGATATCAACTCTGACCTCGATATCTTTGCCGTTTTTCTTACGTGTCGCAGTAGCAAGCGCTGACTCAATAGCCTGAAAAATAATCTCTTTATCAACGCCTTTCTCGTTCGAGACGGCGTCAGCAACGTAGAGTATTTCCTTGCTCATGATATTAAACCCTCAATAAATAACTAACTGTTAATTAAACAAAAATAATCTTAAAAAGTTCTATCGGCAAATGCCCGGCAGTTACCAGTCCTGCAACTATTTTTCGAACCTGTTTTCGGTACGTACTCAGTACTCAGGAACGATACGAGCCTTATCGATAGTAGACATCGGTAGACTTATCTCTTCATCGTCGGTTTCGATAACCAGCGTTTCTTCACTGGCTTCGAGCAAACGTCCTTTGAAGTTGCGTTGCCCTTCCAGCGGCATCACTGTTTTCAGTTTCACCAGCGAACCGATAAATCGTTGAAAATCGACCAGGCGCCGTAGCGGCCGATCTGCACCCGGCGATGATATCTCCAGGTTAAACTGTCCACTTACAGGGTCTTCGACATCGATCAAGGCACTGACCTGGCGACTCACAGTGGAGCAGTCATCAACGTTTACGCCACCTTCCTTATCGATATAAAGACGTAATACCCCGTGCTTGGGGTTTGGAAAATGCTCGATCTCGATCAAGTCATACCCCATACCTTTCACCACCGGTTCAAACAGTTCCCACAGATGTGTCTGGTCTCTTCTCATTACGCTGGCGCGCTTAATACGGCCTTCCCACTCAATAAACTATTGCAATAAATTATTCTCAGTAACAAAAAGGCCCCGTAAACGGAGCCTTTTCCAAAATTCTTGTAAACATTTAGAACTCCGAAACAATGCTCCGGTATATCTATGCCACCAAGAAAACAAATTTTGGTAGCGG
>CBDUKK010000111.1:0-6083 GCA_965367795.1 uncultured Gammaproteobacteria bacterium | reverse complement strand
CAAAACCACTAAGTAAACGATCACTAACTTACGCGCATATTAAATTCGACTAAAGTAGTATTAACTTCTATAATTACGCCCTTAACCCGCAGGAAAACCCTATATTGTTCCGCGGGTTATTTATAACCATTAAAGAATTCCATTAAATCACATCAAGATTCAATAAATTGACGCGATTTGTGCCGAATGTGCGAGATAAAGATGACAGAGTTACATGATATTGATCCCCTGGAAACCCAGGAATGGCTAGATGCGCTAAATGCAGTCATAGAAAATGAAGGTGTTGAACGTGCGCACTTCCTGCTTGAACAGCTCATTGATGATGCTCGCCGAAATGGTGCTAACCTGCCGTTCAACAATACCACGGCCTATTTGAATACGATTCCGACCCACCTGGAGCAACGTACCCCGGGTGACCCGGAGCTGGAAAACCGTATCCGCTCATTTATTCGCTGGAACGCGATGGCGATGGTGGTGCGTGCTAACAAAGAAAGCTCTGAGCTCGGTGGCCATATCGCAAGCTTTGCTTCTGCTGCCACGCTGTATGATATCGGCTTCAACCACTTCTTCCATGCGCCAACGCCGGAACATGGCGGTGACCTGATCTTCATGCAAGGTCATTCAGCGCCTGGCGCATATGGACGCGCATACCTGGAAGGTCGCCTCGATGAGAAACAGCTGGACAAGTTCCGCCAGGAAGTTGATGGCGGCGGTTTATCCTCATACCCTCACCCCTGGCTGATGCCTGATTTCTGGCAGTTCCCGACCGTATCTATGGGCCTGGGACCGATCATGGCGATCTACCAGGCTCGTTTCATGAAATATCTACAGGATCGAGGTTTAGCGAAAACCGACAACCGGAAAGTCTGGGCTTTCTGTGGCGATGGCGAGATGGACGAACCGGAATCACTGGGCGCAATATCACTCGGTGGCCGTGAAAAACTCGATAACCTGATCTTTGTCATCAACTGTAACCTGCAGCGCCTCGATGGCCCGGTACGCGGTAACGGCAAGATCATCCAGGAACTCGAATCAGTCTTCCGTGGTTCGGGCTGGAACGTGATTAAAGTAATCTGGGGCTCTTACTGGGATCCTCTGCTCGCTAAAGATAAAGATGGCCTGTTGCAAAAACGTATGGCCGAAGTCGTGGATGGCGATTACCAGAACTACAAAGCTAAAGATGGCGCATTTGTCCGTGAACACTTCTTCAATACACCCGAATTAAAAGCCATGGTTGCGCATATGTCAGACGACGATATCTGGCGCCTGAACCGTGGCGGTCATGACCCATATAAGGTATATGCCGCCTACAAGCAGGCAGCAGACCACCTAAGCCAGCCGACCGTTATCCTGACCAAGACCGTAAAAGGCTATGGCATGGGTGAAGCAGGTGAAGGCCAGAACACCACGCACTCGCAGAAGAAGATGAACATCGAGGCGCTAAAAGCATTTGCTGATCGTTTCAACATCCCGCTGACTGATGAGCAGATCGAAAAAGCAGAATATTATAAACCGGCCGAAGACAGCCCGGAACTGCAATACATGCATGAGCGAAGACAGGCACTCGGCGGCTACCTGCCTTCACGTACACACCTGGCAGCACCACTGGAAGTCCCTGAGCTATCAACTTTTGATGCTTTATTACAGGGCTCCGGTGAACGTGAGATGTCGACCACCATGGCATTTGTGCGCATCCTTACCTCACTGGCGCGCGATAAGAAGATCGGTAAGAACGTCGTACCGATTGTCCCTGACGAAGCACGCACCTTCGGCATGGAAGGCATGTTCCGCCAGCTAGGCATCTATTCTTCTGTTGGCCAGTTGTATGAACCGCAGGATAAAGCACAGGTCATGTTCTACAAAGAAGACAAGAGCGGACAGATCCTGGAAGAAGGCATCAATGAAGCCGGCGCCATGTCATCATGGATCGCCGCGGCAACCGCCTACAGTTCACACGGTGTCAACATGATTCCGTTCTACATCTATTACTCCATGTTCGGCTTCCAGCGTATCGGCGACCTGGCATGGGCAGCGGGTGATATGCAGGCACGCGGTTTCCTGATCGGTGCTACAGCTGGCCGCACCACCCTTGCCGGTGAAGGTCTGCAGCACCAGGATGGACATGGTTTGATCGTTGCTTCTACCATTCCTAACTGTGTTGCTTATGACCCATGCTTCGCTTATGAACTGGCTGTGATCATTCATGACGGTATGCGTCGCATGGTTGAACAACAGGAAAATGTGTATTACTACATTACTTCCATGAACGAAAATTACACCATGCCTGCGATGCCAAAAGGCGCTGAAACAGGTATCAAAAAAGGCATGTACCGATTCAGTTCGGACGATGCCAAGAAAGGTGAGAAAAAAGTACAGCTGTTCGGCAGCGGTACCATTTTACGTGAAGTCATCGAAGCAGCTGAGCTGCTGAAGAAAGACTGGAAGGTCAGCGCCGACGTATGGAGCATCACCAGCTACAACGAACTCGCACGCGAAGCCGTGGACTGCGAACGCTGGAACATGCTGAACCCGGGTAAAAAAGCACGTATACCCTACGTGACACAGCAATTATCAGGCTGCGAAGGCCCGGTGATCGCCTCATCGGACTATATCCGCACCGTATCCAACCAGGTCCGTCAGTACATACCTGCGACCTATACCGTACTGGGTACCGATGGTTTCGGTCGCTCTGATACACGTAAAAATTTACGCCGTCACTTCGAGGTTAACAGCCACTACGTTACCGTAGCTGCACTGAAAACCCTGGCTGACGAGGGCACTATCCCTGCCTCAAAAGTTAGCGACGCCATCAAGAAGTACGGCATCGATACCAAGAAACCTAATCCGCTAACAGCATAATCATCAGGTAGATACTAATGGCAGAAATCAAAGACATTCTTGTTCCTGATATTGGTGATTTCGATGGCGTTGAAGTCATCGAAATCATGGTGACAGCAGGCGATGCAATTAATATTGAAGACCCTATCGTTTCCCTGGAATCAGATAAAGCAGCGATGGAGATCCCCTCTCCATTTGCCGGCACCGTTAAAGAAGTAAAAGTAAACCTGGGCGATCAGGTCTCCTAAGGTAGTTTATTAATCACCATAGAAGCATCTGAAAGCAGTGCAATACCTGCTGAAGAACCAGCCCCGACCGAAGAAGCCAAAACGACCGCACCCGAGTCGCCGGCACCTGTATCAGCGCCGGCTGCGCCGGCTCAGGCAGCAACACCCAGACCTTCGCCAACCGCTTCGATCAAGATCAACGAGGAGGGTTTCAAAAACGCATACGCCAGCCCTTCGGTCAGAAAATTCGCCCGTGAACTGGGCGCCGATCTTTCTCAGATGTCAGGTAGCGGCAATAAAGGCCGTATCTTGAAAGAAGATGTGAAGAACTGGGTAAAACAGACATTATCACAGGGTGCCACTCGCGGTGGTCTGGGCGTTGAACCGATGCCTGAGATCGACTTCAGCCAGTTCGGTGACATCGAGATACATGAACTGACCCGGATAAACAAACTCACCGGTAAGTTCCTGCACCGCAACTGGGTCACCATCCCTCATGTCACCCAGTTTGACGAAGCCGACATCACCGAGCTCGAAAAATTTCGCAAACAGTTAAATGAAGAGAACCAGAAGGATGGCACACGTGTCACCGTACTCGTATTCCTGATGAAAGCCCTGGTATCGGCGTTGAAAGAGTTCCCACGATTCAACTCATCACTGGATCACACCGGTGAGAACCTGATAATGAAACAATACATCAATATCGGTGTTGCCATGGACACCCCGGACGGACTGGTAGTGCCTGTGATCCGTGACTGTGACAGAAAATCATTGATCGAACTGGCCCAGGAACTGACCGAGACCAGTCAGCGTGCCCGTGCCAAGAAGCTGTCACCATCTGACATGCAGGGTGGCAGCATCAGTATCTCCAGCCTGGGCGGTATCGGCGGCACCTCATTTACTCCGATAGTCAATGCACCTGAAGTAGCCATCCTCGGTGTTTCACGCTCGGCAATGAAGCCTGTATACAAAGATGGTGAATTCGAAGCACGTCTGATGTTACCGCTGTCGTTATCCTACGACCACCGCGTTATCGACGGCGCTGACGGCGCACGCTTCACTTCATACCTGAGCAGAGTGTTATCTGATACGCGAAGACTCTTACTATAACGATTAGCATTTGCGGAATAAAATCTGCTCCTACGGTTTCAGAAAACTCATTGTAGGAGCGGAATTTATTCCGCGATGAAGGCAGACACAAGCAATCAACTGGTCAATACAACACCGGTAAAAACATATGAGCAAAATAGTTAATGTAGAAGTTCCTGATATCGGTGACTTTAGCGACGTAGATATTATCGAAGTACTGGTCAGCGCTGGTGACATCATCGCAAAAGAGGACCCGCTGCTGACACTGGAGTCAGATAAAGCCTCCATCGAGATCCCTTCACCCGCCGCTGGCACGGTAAAGGAAGTCCTGGTCAGTGTTAACGACAAGGTTAACCAGGGACAGCTGATTTTAAAACTGGAAGTTTCCGACAGCAGCGAAGCAGATAGTACCGATATTAAAGAAGAGACTAAACAGGCAGCCGAACAGCCTGCTGCTGCAGAAGAAGAACCGGCTGTCTCTGCTCAGACTGCCACTCCAGCAACCGCACCTGCGGCCAGTACCTTTGATGGTGAAAGCGATCTGCACGCCGAAGTCGTGGTACTCGGTTCCGGCCCCGGTGGATACACAGCGGCGTTTCGCGCAGCTGACCTCGGAAAAAAAGTTATCCTCATCGAGAGATACGACAATATCGGCGGCGTCTGCCTGAACGTCGGCTGCATCCCGTCAAAAGCGTTATTACATACTGCCGAGATCATCAATGAAGCAGCAGAGATGGCTGACCACGGCATCGATTTCGGCAAACCGAAAATCGATATCAAAAAACTGGCGGCTTTCAAAAACAAGGTGATCACACAGCTCACTGGCGGACTGGCTGGCCTGGCAAAACAGCGAAAAGTACAGATCGTTACCGGTTATGGAAAATTTACTTCTGCTAATACCATAGAAGTTACCGGCAAAGAGGGTAGCAAGAGCATTTCTTTTGACAACGCCATCATCGCGGCAGGCTCATCCGTATTCAAGATTCCGGGGTTACCATATGATGATGAACGCCTGATGGACTCGACCGGTGCCCTGGAACTGGCTGACATTCCCAAGCGCCTGCTGGTCATTGGCGGCGGCATCATCGGCCTGGAAATGGCGACCGTATATGATGCTTTAGGTTCCAAAGTGTCGGTTGTAGAACTCTCTCCAGGATTGATACCAGGATGCGATGCAGACCTGGTTAGACCATTGATGAAACGGGTTAAGAACCGTTACGAAAACATCTGGACAAACGCCAAGGTCACCGGCATCGAATCGCTGAAAAAGGGCCTAAAGGTTTCCTTTGAGGGTAAAGGCGTTCCTGAAACGGATACCTTCGATCGCGTATTACTCGCCGTTGGCCGAAGCCCGAATGGCAAACTGATCGACGCCGATAAAGCTGGCGTTGCTGTTGATGAGCGCGGTTTCATCGCGGTAGACAAACAACAGCGTACCAATGTAAATCATATCTTTGCTATCGGTGACATCGTCGGACAGCCGATGCTGGCACACAAAGCCACACATGAAGCAAAAACAGCCGCTGAAGCCATCAGCGGTATGAAATCTTACTTCGATGCCAAGACCATTCCATCGGTTGCTTACACAGACCCGGAAATAGCCTGGATGGGAACGACCGAAGAACAGGCCAAAGCTGAAGGCATCGAATACATAAAGGGAGCCTTCCCATGGGCAGCCAGTGGCCGCTCATTAAGTATCGGACGTAACGAAGGCATCACCAAGATACTGTTTGATAAAAACACACACCAGATAATCGGTGCCGGCATGGTCGGTACCAACGCCGGTGAACTGATCGCTGAAGCGGTACTGGCGCTGGAGATGGGTGCAGATATCGAAGATATCGCACTCACTGTACACCCGCACCCCACGCTGTCCGAGACCTTCAACTTCGCCGCTGAAATGGCTGAAGGCACCATCACCGATTTATA
>CBDUKK010000110.1:0-6186 GCA_965367795.1 uncultured Gammaproteobacteria bacterium | reverse complement strand
TTCTCCAGTTTCACTATCTCGCCTTTGTATAGTGAGATGACCCGGTCGATGGCGTTATCGTCGGCAGATCGTGACAGCTGCCTGAGCAGCCTGTCGAGTTCTGTCGAGTTCTGATCGAGCTGTTTGCCCTGTTGCAGAAGTGAGGTGTCAAGAATAGGGGTCATGGTTGAAGCTTTATATCGAGCTAACGTCGCGAAGAATAATTTGGGAACGCATCCTTATCGATGACGATCTCGATAAGGTTGATGCCGTTGTTGAAGTCAGTCTGTTCAAACATCGTATCCAGCTTGCTTTCAGATTCGATGAGTACGTGATTGATGCCGAATGACTGGGCAAGCCTGGCGTAATCAGGGTTGACGAAATCACAGTCGATGAAACGGTTATCATAGCTCTGAACCTGGTTTTTTCTTATCAGGCCCATGCTGCTGTTGTTGAACAGGATGATGTTGAGCGGGATATCGTAATTTACCGCTGTCATGATCTCCATGCAGCACATCTGAAAGCCGCCGTCACCGATGATGGCGAACATGGTTGACCGTTGGGAGAACTGGGCGCCGATCGCTGCGGGTATAGCATGCCCCAGCGAGGAGATGCCGGCATTAGGATAGAAACGATTTTTTGTCGAGACCTGCAGCAGGTTTTGCGCGAAGATGATGTTGTCATCGAACACAGAGATGCCTTCGGGGAATACCGAGTTCATCTTTTCAAAAAAAGCCTTTACCAGTGAGAATTCGGCCTGGAAGATAGAGTTTCCCTCGCTGGTCGCCCGTGCTTCGATATTGCTCTTGTATTCACTGATGTTTTCCAGCTGCTTCTTATCGAAAGTCTCGTCCTGCAGCCTGTCGATCACATCGCTCAATGTCTGCTTTATATCGGCATGTATGGTGAGGTCGGCCTGGTACACCTTGTTTAACTGCTCATCATCGATATCGACCTGAACAACGTTTTTATCTGCGAGCAGCCTGTCGTTCCACAGGTAGCTGGTGCGCTCATTGAAGCTGGCACCGAGCACGATGACCAGGTCGGATTTATTGATGATGTAGTCGTAGGCATAACCGCTTGAAGTGACACCCAGGCTACCAAGCGACAGTTCTGAACATTCGTTGATGCTGCCTTTGCCCTTCAGGCTCGAGGTGACCGGGATGTTGAGTGACTGACTCAGTTCGGTGACCTGTGCCTGTGCGCCTGACCTGATGGCACCATAACCGGAGACGATGACCGGTTGTTTGCTGTCTCGCAGCAGATCCATGAAGTGCTCTATCTGTTGCGATGGCCGAGCCCTGGATGGCGCATCGGTCGATGCGGTGACAGGTATTTTTCTGCTGGTGGTGATGTTATCGAGTATGTCGAGCTCGACCATCTCTTTCTGTACGTTGAATGGCAGGCTGAGCAATACCGGTCCGGCGTTGTCCGATAGCAGGATCTTCGATGCCTGGTTGAGTACATTCTCCAGGTAGTCGGTGCGTTCGATAACACGGCTGTAACGTGTGATGCTGTCAAACAGGGCACACTGGTTTATGCTGCCGCCTTCACCGGAGCTCTCCTGAAGGCCGCCCTTGCCGAAGATATAGGTTGGTGTCTCACCGGTAATAATTAATATTGCCTGTTTGTCGGCATAGGCGTTGGCGATACCGGTAACGAGATTGGTTGCGCCGGGCCCGGCAGTGGTTATACAGGCGCCGATGTTGCCGGATGCGCGGTTGTAACCACAGGCCATGAATGCGGCACCCTGCTCATGTTTTGCCAGCACCGATTGAATCGATGAGTCATACAGATTGTCATAAACCGGCAGGATATGCGCGCCAGGCATACCAAATATGGTGTCGATGCCCAGTCGCTCCATGTATTTGACAATTAATTCACTTACTTGAACTTTCATATATTATCTTGAAAATCATATGCTTATCTGTATATTGCCTGGCTGCACATCGATATGTATGGGCTCGGGATAAGTTAAAACCCGAATCAGACGGCGAATATTAACACTAGATGGCATGACTATCTCCCTAAGATTTATGTCGTGAATCGCCATAAAAGGGGGCTGGAAACGAAAAAGGGCCTGTTATCAACAGGCCCTTTTTCTGAATCTGGTGCTGTTCTACCGGTCATTCAAATTTTCGTATAACACCGGTGACTACCCCGAGTACCTGTACTTCTTCATTTTTGAGGAGGATAGGTTCCATCTCTGGGTTGGCTGGCTGCAGGCGAATGCCGTCGGCTTCGATATAAAACTTTTTCAGCGTGACCTGTTCATCGTTGATCAGGGCCACTACCGACTGGCCATTTTCCGCAGATTGCTTTTTCTCGATGATGACGATGTCACCATCCTGAATATTGTCATCGATCATCGAGTGGCCGGATACCTTTAGCGCATAAGTGTCCTTACGTACCATGTTGGCAGGGACTTTTATGTTTTCATCGTGCTCGATGCGTTCGATCGGTTTACCCGCTGTAATCCTGCCTAGTAACGGGATTTCGACATAGCTAGACAGCTCGTCCTGCATGGTTTCGTCAATGGCTTCTAGTGAAGGAGTCCACACAGGTCGGCGGTTCTTGGGAAGTAACAATGAGATATTATTCATACTTTATTTTTATTATTGTTGTTTATTGTGGCTAGCATAGCTCACCGAAAACAAAAGTTATACTTGTATTTAACATATTACCGATTAATATTGTTTATGGGCCGGTCGCTGCCTGTAGATAGCTAACAACTTTGTGGGGGAGGTGTGTAGTGAATTTAACATCATTAAATGATGATGCGGGCAAGCTTGTACTCCGGTTAACCGTTGCAGGTCTGATGCTGTTTCATGGTGTCGCCAAGATAATGCATCCGGGGTCTCTGGATTTTATCGCTGGCATGCTGGCAGGATATGGCTTGCCTTCGATACTCGCTTACGGTGTCTATGTCGGCGAGGTAGTAGCACCACTGATGGTCATCGTCGGTTATAAGGCCAGGCTGGGGGCGCTGTTGATGGCTATAAACATGCTGTTCGCCATCGTACTCGCGCATACCGGTGATCTTCTCAGTTTATCTGAGCACGGTGGCTGGTCGGTCGAACTGCAGATGTTCTTCCTGTTGACTGCTGTCGCTGTCGTATTTTTAGGTAGTGGCAGACACGCTGTCAAAGCTGACTGATAAGCCGGCTGATCCAACTTGTTGTAAGCAATAAGTGGTGTCTCAATCAAATATACAGTCATAAAAAAAAGGCGTATCTTAAATAGTCTTGGCGGCCGGATGGTGCTGCTGATGTCAGGCATCCTGCTGGTCGCCATGATCAGCAACGCCTATATGCAGTTCCGTGATGAAGTCTATACCATGGAACAGGTGCTGAAGGTTCGGGCGCAGTCCCTGGGACAGATGTTGTCTTCGGTAAGCATCGATGCCCTGATCGAGTATGATGTAAACAGGTTAAATAAGTATATACAGGGTGTCACCTCGCAGGCACAGGTAGTACATGCTGTCCTCGTCGATACCCAGAATAATTCCCTGACGACCTATCTCGATCTGGACGATATCTATATCCAGAACTCGCTGCACACTCTGAACGATGTCGACTCTGCGTTGATCGTCAGTAAACTGGAAAAAATCCCTGAACTTTTCTCGTTCAAAGTGCCTGTTATGTTTGGAGATGTAATGCTTGCCCAGGCCGTGGTAGTACTGGATAACAGTGAATATGTGGCAGCTTCAACGTCCAAGTTTGAAGAGAAAGTATTGACTACCCTGCTGATCGGATTGTTTGTCGGTATGGGGATCTACTTCGTATTCAGCCGATATATCCTGAGGCCCATCATGTCTCTTTCAGCCGGCGCGAACAGGATCGCTAATTCGCAGTTCGGTGATGAGATAAAAGTCCAGGGTGATACCGAGCTTACCGACCTGGCGGCGAATTTTAACCAGATGTCAGAGAATATAGAACTGCTGATCGCGGACCGGGACTCTGCCCTGGAGGACCTGGGGGAGCTGAACATAGAGCTGGAAAAACGTGTGCAGAAGCGGACCATAGAACTACAGGCATTGAATGTCGAGATCGCGCGGCAGGCGATGCATGATCCGCTTACCGAGTTGCCTAACCGGACGCTCCTGGTGGAACGGCTGAAACAGAATATCTATCTTGCGAAGAGGAAGGAGAAACATGTCGCCTTCCTGATGCTCGATCTGAACAACTTCAAGGTAGTGAATGATACCCTGGGCCATCCCCAGGGTGATCGCCTGTTACTGGATGTCGCCAGCCGATTGCCGACCGCGCTGAGACAGAGTGATACAGTCGGACGCCTGGGTGGTGACGAGTTCGGCATCGTCCTGCCGGAGACCGATGCCGAGCAGGCGATAGAAGTAGCGAAGAAGATTCTGGATAGCCTGCAACCCAGCTTCGAACTCGATGGCCAGGTGCTATCTATCGGCGCCAGCATCGGTATAGCGTTATTCCCCGAGCATGGAGATGATGAAGCGTCCCTGATACGCTACGCCGATATCGCTATGTATGAAGCCAAGAGCAGTAAAGGTGATCCCTGTTTATATGATCCTGATGCTGATCATTACACTACGGCACGTCTTGCACTGATGAACGATCTGCGCGAGGCGATAGAGAATGATGAGCTGCAGCTCTATTTTCAGCCGATGGTCGAGCTCAGTACAAAAAAAGTTCATGCGGTCGAAGCGCTTTCACGGTGGGAGCATCCCGAGCATGGAAATATATTGCCGGAAGATTTCATCCCGCTGGCAGAAACCAGTAACCTGATCGGCCTTATCAGTTTCTGGGCCCTGGAAAAGTCGGTCAGCCAGATCGCCAGCTGGAAGCAGCAGGGAGCTGATATAATAGTTTCGATAAACCTGTCGGCACGCGACCTGTTGAATTCACAATTGGCTGATCATATCTCCAGTTTATGCAGTAAGTATGATGTTGATCCTTCGATGCTCAGAATAGAATTATCGGAAAGCGTTATCATGTCGAATCCGGAACAGGTTATAGAGGTAATCAACAACCCAGTTCTGAAGCAGCTTAATTATGCGATAGATGATTTTGGCACCGGTTATTCATCATTGAGCTACCTGAAAAAATTGCCCATCAACGAAGTGAAGATCGATAAGAGTTTCGTTCTCGATATGATGCAGAATGCCGAAGATACGAGTATCGTGCGATCGGTGATAGAGCTGGCGCATAACCTGGGCCATAAGGTTGTTGCAGAAGGGGTGGAAACCGAGGCCACCTTGACACAACTGGAACTGCTGGGCTGCAATGCGGTCCAGGGGTTCTATTTCTCAGCAGCGGTCAAAGCTGACGATTTGCTCGATGTGATCGCTGAGATTGAAAAAGAGTCTTTGGAGAGTTGAACAGATGAATAATTTAAAAAGTTTTATCCTTGTTTTATCAGTGCTATTTTCTGTAAGCAGCTATGCTGCTGAGGAAGAATTTTTAACGGTAGACGAGCTGGTCAAGCACGGTTACGTGAAGCTCTCAGGTGACAGGATCATGGAGATAATGAACAACCATAAGATCAAGGTCGTCGATATCGAAACCGATGCAGTCTCTATCTCTAAGAGTGAGGATGCAAAAGCCGGGATGGAGCGGGAGTTCAAAGAAACACAAAGCGACAAGGCCTCTTTTTTTCTTGACTCACGTCTCATCGCCAGGGCGCCGCCACTTGATGGCAAGATAGAGCGTAAAGTGGTTGGTGATGCGCTGGTCGCGACCGATGGTGTGCGGACCTATAACTACACCCTGTATGAGAAAGATGACAGGATGTTTGCCGTACGTGATATCGATGCAGGTAACGTGTTTTTCGAGGTGCAGCTACAATAGCGCCCATGATGTTGCCTATAGGGCTGTTAGCCGATGTGTAGCTCTTCCATCAGGTAACATGCGCAATCCTGCCTTATCGCTCGCTCATTGGTGGTGAACATCGATAGTGTTATCGGCTTTTTGAACAGTATCCTGTTGTCTTTCAGTTCCATGTATTCGTCAGTGATGTCTTCATGACTTTCGCTGTTGACGATGATCAGCTGCTCCTTTGCCGAGTTGATCGATGCAAATTCAGTGCCCGGAAGAATCTGGTGAAAGTTTTTTTCTTCGAGCAGCGGATTCAGGCAGATATCTTTCGTGCTGTCTCCGATGCTTACCGTCCTGGGTACGGTAACGCGCGCGATGGTGTGATAGAGCATCAGGTTGTCGCTGTCTCCCGATGACA
>CBDUKK010000109.1:0-6223 GCA_965367795.1 uncultured Gammaproteobacteria bacterium | reverse complement strand
GTCTCATCACTGGCATCGTGCATGCCCAGATCAAGATAGAGCAACAGGGCCAGCATCGGAACAAACACTGAGATCAGCAGAGCCAGGACCGGATGTTTCCTGGCCGCCTTTGTATAATGTAATGCAGCATTCTCTTTGCTGACATCAGGGATATCTATCAGCAGCTCTCTGTCCAGCTCTTCACGCGCAACCTTGTAAAACTGCTGGTCGATACGACCTTCCTCTAAATCAAGATCAAGCTCCTTAACCTTTTCTTCATTGATTTTTAGATTACTCTCTTTATATGCTACTGACGAAAGTTGCCTAACTTTCAATAGCGGGTAAACCAGCAGACCTATAGCCAGCAGCAACATCATACTCGTTAAAGCCCAGAAGGTTATATTCATCATTTATCCTGTTCTGCATGTAAATTTTTTATGCGCTCAATGTCGTCTTTGCTCAAGCTGTCTGTTTGCGTAGCATCATCCTGTGACCTCATGAAGCGGACGACGAATATCAGGCCAATAGTAAATATGATTATTGGACCAAACCATAACAGCCAGGTCATAGGTTTAAGCGGTGGCCGATATAAAACATAGTCACCATAACGCTGCACCATAAAGTCAACAATCTCATCTTCAGTTTTACCCTCCGACAACATCGTATATATTTCCAATCGGAGATCTTTTGCAAGGTCAGCATTTGATTCGGCAACATTTTGATTCTGACATACCAGACAGCGAAGCTCTTCACTTAACTTATGGAATATTTTTTCCGTCTCAGGTGAATCAAATTGAAACGTTTCGACAGGCGCAGAAATACTGCTGAACGAAACACACATGAAGAAGAATAAAGTAATGATCGGGGTTTTTTTACACATAGGCGTCTTGTTATTTAAGTGTCTGCATGACAGCAATTAAAGCTTCATAATTACCCTGGTCAGATAATGGGCCAATGACCTTATGTCGGATAATACCTTCCTTATCAATTAAAAATGTTTCTGGAGCACCATAAACTCCCCAGTCGATAGCAATACGTCCATCATAATCAACCGCAACCACCTGATACGGGTTACCCAGCCTTGCCAGCCAGTTCTTTGCATCAGCTGATTCATCTTTATAATTCAGGCCAATGATTCGCACCCCGCTTCGGGCAAGGTTCTTAACCACCTCATGTTCCTGCCGACAAGCAAAACACCAGCTCGCCCACACGTTGACAAGGGTTACATGGCCGAGCAGATCCTCATTGGAAAAACTTCCTTCTTTAAACAGCAGCGGCAACTCAAAAACTGGCGCAGGCTTATCAATTAGTGGTGACGGTACCAGTCGGGGATTAAGCGTTAGACCGATGGCCAGAAGTACGACCATTGCCCCAAAAATAATCAGTGGCATGAATCGTTTTAAAAGGGACGGCTGATTTTTTTCCATGAGTTTCTTTTCTGGTAAATAGGTTTGACCGGCAAGCCTGTAGTTATAGACTCGCCGTCGCTGTAACTTTTTTCGTAGCCGCCTGTTTAACAGACTGACGGTAACGACGATCACTCACCGCCAGTACACCGCCGATCGTCATCAGGATACAGCCTAACCAGATCCAGCGTATCAATGGTTTATAGTAAACCCGCATGCTCCAGGCACCGTTTTCCAGTTCTTCACCTAGAGCAGCATATAGATCACGGGTAAACGTTATATCAATCGAAGCATCCGTCATAGGCTCACTCTTACCGGTGTACGTTCTTTTTTGCGGCAATAACTCACCCGTTTTTTCACCCTCTGACCAGATCTCGATAACGCCTTCTTGTGCGATATAATTTGGCCCCTGTACTGTCCTGGTACCCTGGAAAAGGAACTCATAACCAGATATATTGTAGCTGGTGCCAGGCTCCATACGAAGGTCTTTCTCTGTGTGATAGGTCATGACCACAGTGACGCCTGCCACAAAAACAGCTACACCGAAGTGTGCCATTATCATGCCTATGTAGGATAACGGTAACTTAAGGCCACGCATCATACGCGACAACAAATCTTTTAATGTAGTAAGTGCAACCCATAAAGCACCGGCTAAACCCAGGCCTGTTGCAAGGTTTAATTTGTCTTCGACTATAAAGGGAATCAATAATCCTACGACTAGTGAAAACACAAAAAATATGGAGGTTGTTTTAGCGATACGCGACCAGTTATCGCCTTTCCAGCGTATTGCCGGACCAACGCCCATTAACAATAGTAACGGTATCCCTATATACGCAAACATGGTGTCAAAATATGGGCGCCCAACTGAAATCTTGCCAGCACCAAAGGCATCAACAACTAATGGGTACATTGTACCAACCAGTACTGCTGCTGCTGCCGTAAGAAAGATAATGTTATTCAACAGCAAGGCGGTTTCCCTCGAGAACCACTGGAAACGACCGAAGCTTACCACCGCTGCTGATCGCCATGCGAACAAGGCAAGTGAGCCACCGACAGCGATGATCAGGAAACCAAGGATGAATACGCCGCGCTCTGGATCAGTGGCAAACGCATGTACCGAAACCAGCACACCTGAGCGCACGATAAAGGTACCGAGCAGACTTAGTGAAAAGGCCAGTATCGCCATCAATACTGTCCAGCTTTTGAATACACCGCGTTTTTCCGAGCTCGCCAGCGAATGGATCAATGCCGTACCCACAAGCCATGGCATAAAAGAAGCATTTTCAACAGGGTCCCAGAACCACCAGCCACCCCAACCTAGCTCGTTATACGCCCACCAGCTGCCGAGCGCGATACCGAAAGTCAAAAAACTCCAGGCGATGGTTGTCCATGGACGGGACCAGCGTGCCCAGGTTGCATCGAGCTTACCGCCAAGCAATGCTGCTACCGCAAAAGCGAATGCAACAGAAAAGCCAACATAGCCCATGTATAACATCGGCGGATGTATTGCCAGACCTGGATCCTGTAGCAGTGGGTTTAGCTCGCTGCCATCGAGTGGTACCGGAAAAATTCGCTCAAAAGGGTTTGACGTAAATAGCATAAAAGCAAGGAAGCCCGTACTAACCATACCCATTACTGCCAGTACACGAGCCATCAGAATCTCGGGTAGATTTTTACTATAAACAGCAACCGCTATAGTCCATAATGCCTGCATAAGCGCCCATAGCAGTAGCGAACCTTCATGTGAACCCCATACACCCGATATCCGGTACAAAAGCGGTTGCACAAGGTTCGAGTGATTCGAGACATATAACACTGAAAAATCATGAACGATAAAAGCATGTGTCAGCGCCGCATAAGACAGGCCAACAAATAAAAATTGTGCCATCGCTGCCGGTCTGGCCATAGCGATGAGTGCTGGCTGGTTACGTGCAGCACCTATCAGTGGAACAATGCTTTGTACGATAGCGACGGCAAAAGCAATGATTAAGGCGAAGTGTCCGAGTTCTGGAATCATAATATTATGCCCTTCAATTTAAGGATGGTGCTTTATTTAGCCGTACTTTGATGTGTATATTCTGCAGCTTCCTTAGCCGACTTGCCGGAAGCCTCCAGGGCTGCTGCAACTTCTGGTGGCATATAATTTTCATCATGTTTGGCCAGCACTTCCTGAGCAACGAACTTACCGCCTGCCTGTAGGCTGCCCATAGCGACGATGCCCTGACCTTCTCGGAACAGGTCTGGAAGGATACCGGTATATTCGATGGTCATGCTTTCAGTGTTATCGGTTACATCAAATTCTATTTTCAGGCTGTCGGGTGCACGTTTCACGCTGCCATCGACCACCAGCCCGCCAACTCGAAACGAGTGTGTCGTCGGCGCTTCCCCCGCTTTTACCTGGGTTGGACTATAAAAATACAGCAGGTTTTCTTCAAATGCAGTCAGCCCTAACACTGTTGCGATAGCAACACCGAAAACGATGGCAAATATTAAAACTTTTCTACGACTTCTTTTATTCATGGCATTCAATCAGTTATCTATGTTGACTCTTTATTCAGCTCGATCTGTTCTCGCTTGATAGCGCGTTTAATACGGGCGATGACTTTTTTACGTTGCACTATCGGCAAGATGATGTTGGCAACGATAACGGCAAATGTTATCGCATAAGATGTCCATACAAAAAATGCGTAACCGCCCATGTGAAAAAATTCTGCCCAGTTCATATCTAATTCACTCTCTAAAGCCGCTCGATCAGCTCTCTCACCCAGCGACGATTTCGATCACGATACAACGCTTCATTTCGCGCCCTGACCAATACCACTGCCGCATAGAACAGCTTGAATGCGACAGCCATCAGCAACAATGGAATCAGCATATCGATGTGCATCGAAGGCTTATCGAATTTTGCTACAGTCGCACCCTGATGCAGGGTGTTCCACCATTCAACAGAGTAATGGATGATCGGGATGTTCACCACGCCGACGATCGCCAGCAGACCACTGGCCTTGTCTGCGCTGCGCTGATCTTCGATAGCCGACTGTAATGCCATATACCCCAGGTACAGGAACAACAGGATCAGTTCGGAGGTTAATCGCGCATCCCACACCCAGTAGGCACCCCACATCGGTTTGCCCCAGAGCGAGCCGGTGACAAGCGCGATGAACGCGAACGATGCCCCGATCGGCGCACTTGCGGCAGCCACCATATCAGCCAGCCGGATCTGCCAGATTATACCGATGCCGGAAGATACCGCCATCACCATGTAAACGAACATCGACATCCAGGCTGCCGGCACATGGATGAAGATGATGCGATAGCTTTCACCCTGCTGGTAGTCAGGCGGCGCGACAAACAGGCCAAGATACAGGCCATAAACCCCGATCAGCAGCGCACTGACAGAGAACCACTTTATCAAGGGTGCCGACATCCCGTAAAAATGCTTGGGTGAAGAAAATCGTTGTATCCAGTGCCACATAATCTGATTAATTATTCCACTATATTATCTTGATGCTGTAATACGCAGTGCCACCGAGGTGGCCAGCGGTGCCAGCGAAAGCGCTAATGCTAACACAGCTCCAAGGAACAGTAACTGCCCCGTAACAGGTAAACCGTCAGCAGCGACATCAACCGCATTTGCACCGAAAATCAGTATCGGGATGTATAACGGCAGAATGATTAGAGACAGCAAAACACCGCCACGGTTCACTGCAACCGTCAGAGATACACCGATGGCGCCAACAAGGCTGAGTACCGGCGTACCCAGCAGCAAGCTATAGACCAGCACACTGACCGCATCCGCCGGCAGATTCATAAACAGACCGAGCAGCGGCGCGATGATAACCAGCGGCAGACCGGTCAGGAACCAGTGCGCGGTAACCTTCGCCAGCACCAGTATCATCAACGGATTGGGGCTAAGCATCAGCTGGTCCAGAGAGCCGTCCTCATAATCCAGCTTGAATAAACGGTCCAGTGACAACAGCACCGCCAGCAGCGCAGATACCCAGATTACGCCTGGTGCCATCGTCTGCAGCGCATCCGGAGTCGGCGTCACCGCAAGAGGAAAAAGCGTAACGACCAGGACAAAAAATATTAACGGGTTCGCCAGCTCATGACGGCTACGCAGGGCGAGTCGCAGGTCACGTATCAACAGGTGATAATAAGCTTTTAACACCGGCTAACCTCTCGCCTTGCGGCCGAGCTGAACGGAAGACATCTCACAATCCAGCTGCATACCGTGATGGGTGGTAAACACCACACTGCCTCCAGATTGTTTGTGCTCCATAATCATCGACTCCATCAATGATACACCCTGCACGTCGAGCGCTGTCAGCGGCTCATCGAGGATCCATAATTTTGCCTGCGATAACTCAACGAACGCCAGCAGGATCCTGCGGCGCTGACCAGAAGACAACGCCTTGCCAGGCACATCTTCATAACTTGCCAGGCCCACTTTGTCTAAGGCAGCTTCGATCTCTATATCACCCAAAGAAAGTGAACGCGTATCGAGCAGCGAACGGATATTCTCTATCACCGTTAGATCGCCTTTCACACAGGGAAGATGGCCGATGTATACCATATTGGCATAATAGTCTTCCCGGTTTGATAAGATCGATTCGCCACGCCACAGCACCTTTCCGGCTTCAGCCAGCCGTAGACCACAGAGGATACGTAACAGGCTGGTTTTACCACTACCATTAGGGCCTTCGATCTGCAGCACTTCAGATTCTGCCACAGCGAAGCTCAGATCATTGAACAATAAACGATCATCACGTACACACTCTAGTGACTTGGCTTCAAACATAAGCGCTAAATATATGCTCTAATTAACAAAAGGTATA
>CBDUKK010000108.1:0-6232 GCA_965367795.1 uncultured Gammaproteobacteria bacterium | reverse complement strand
TCTTTTGGGCTGTTGCAAAAGAGTACCTCGCCCGCGGTGCGAGAACCGCAATGCCAAACTAAAAATCAACAGTAACTGCCAAACACCAGGATCAAAACTCAGCCAACGGCCAGACATCAAACGCCGGCTCCTCATAAGGATGACTCTCCCTCATCGCCCGTACAGCCGCCTCGACAAGATCATCCTCGCAGACAAGTTCAAGCTTAACTTCTGGAACCTGTTCCACCACGTTCTGAGAACCTATGGCTGGATTACTGCCTGCCAGCGGTCGAAACTGCCCGATGCCATCCGTCTGCCAGCAGCAGCTGTCATAATTCCCAATCCTTCCAGCGCCGGCATCGAACAGTGCTCGCTTGACGGTTTCCACATGTTTTTCAGGGACATATACGCAGATTTTATACATGGTGAGTCCTGTTCGGTAACCTTGAAATAGCTTAGACTATCACCATAGTAGAAAGACGCAAAATTCAAATACACAGACAGGAAAGAACGAGATGAGTGGTGGCATACAACTATCCTCTGAGATGATCTCAGATATAAAAGCAGTGGTAACGAAAAATGATCCGGCAGCGGATAACGATCTATATTTCATGCAGTATCTATCCGCCATTACGGGATACGTTCTTGCACAACAGGATCAGCCTGGTCTGGATAAGAAAGGCCTGATAACTGATCTGTCTCATTTCATGGGCCAGGTTGTAGACCAGGTGGAACAGGATATGAAACCGGCGGAAGATGCATTTGGTATATGGAAGCCGGGTGATAGCTAAACGTCATGGAGATAACATTCTGGTTGGAGCGCTGGAACAATAATCAGACAGGGTTTCACCAGCAGAAGATAAACCCTTATCTCATATATTTTTTTGGGGACAAGGGACCTGCTGTAGAACAACGTGACGGGTTTAAAGTATTCGTTCCATTGTGCGGCAAGAGTAAAGACATGCTCTGGCTGTCACAGAATAATTACAGGGTGTTCGGTGTCGAGTGCAGTGACCGAGCAGTACAAGGTTTCTTCGAAGACAATGCACTCAATTATAAGCATGCTGAGAAAGATCAGCATGCGCTGTACCAGTCCAGTGATCTACCATCACTGATTGAGATATTTCAGGGTGACTTTTTTGAGTTGCAACCCTCAGATCTTGATGATGTCACAGATATCTTTGACCGGGCATCACTGGTCGCTTTGCCTGTAGAGATGCGTCAGCGTTATGCCGACAAGATGACAGAGTTGCTAAAGCCTGGTGTACGGACATTGCTGGTGACCTTGAACTTCGATCAGGCAGAGATGAATGGTCCGCCGTTCTCGGTAACCGAGGATGAAGTAAACGCTCTGTATGCCGATAATTTTTCAGTTCAGAAACTGTTGTACAAAGAAGTTATCGAAGAAGAACCTGGTTTGAAAAACCGTGGCCTGACATCTCTGGTCGAAACCGTGTACAAATTAGTTCGTAAATAAGCCGTAATGTAAAGTTGTAATAATTTAATAGAGAGTCACCAAGTTTATGTCAACAGTAATGCCATCAGAGAACAGTGCTGCACCGATCGCTGCAAATACTCAAGTCGATCACCACCCATCATTCAAGTGGCTGCGCAGTGAACGTATCGACTCACTGAACCTGACTCTTCAGGAGTTCCAGCACACCAGGACAGGTGCACTGCATTACCATATGGATGCAGAAAATACCGAGAATGTTTTCCTGGTCGCCTTCAGGACTGTGCCGATGGACTCGACCGGGGTGGCTCATATCCTCGAGCATACCTCTCTCTGCGGCAGCAAAAAATATCCCGTCCGTGACCCGTTTTTTATGATGATAAGGCGCTCTCTGAACACATTCATGAATGCCTTTACCAGCAGTGACTGGACAGCGTATCCGTTCGCCAGCCAGAACAGGAAAGACTTTAATAATCTTATGGATGTCTACCTGGATGCAGTGTTTTTTACTCGTCTTGATGAACTCGATTTTTTACAGGAAGGCCATCGTGTCGAATTCAAGAAAGCGGATGATGCGAGCAGTGAGCTCGAATACAAAGGGGTAGTGTTCAACGAGATGAAAGGCGCGATGAGCTCTCCAGTCAGTGTGCTCTGGCAGGAAGTCAGCAAATATCTTTATCCTACCTCGACCTATCATTACAACAGCGGTGGTGAGCCACGGGATATACCCGACCTGACATACCAGCAACTGAAAGATTTTCATAAGACCCATTATCATCCGAGCAATGCTGTATTCATGACCTTCGGTGATATACCGGCAGCTGAACATCAGCAGAAATTTGAGGAGCAGGCCCTGTCATTGTTTGACAGACTGGATGTTAAGATTTCTGTGAAGCCTGAAAAGAGATACCTGGCGCCACTCATCGTAGAGGAGGCTTATGCCTACGATGCTGTCGCTGAGGAAAGTACTGAAGATAAAACACATCATGTGTTGAGCTGGCTACTGGGTCCTTGTACTTCGCTGGATGAGATGATGAAAGCCAACCTGTTATCGCAGGTATTGCTGGATAATAGCTCATCGCCATTGCGTCAGGCGCTAGAGACGACCGAGCTGGCGGCGGCACCTTCACCACTGTGTGGCCTCGAAGATTCCAATTATGAGATGTGTTTTTTATGCGGGGTAGAAGGCAGCAAGGTTGAAAATGCCCAGGCTTTCGAGGACCTCGTATTAGGGGTCTTAAATGATGTTGCAACTAACGGCATACCGCAGGAGAAGCTCGAAGCGGTATTGCATCAGCTGGAGTTAAGTCAGCGTGAAGTCGGCGGTGATAGCTACCCGTTCGGCTTGCAGTTGATATTGAGCGGCTTGACGGCTGCCATCCACCGCTCTGAACCGGCGTCTCTGCTCAACCTGGATCCTGTCATCGAGTCTCTGCGTGAAGACATCAAGGATCCCGAATTTATCAAGAACCTGGTCAAGCAGCTGCTGCTGGACAACCAGCACCGCGTTCGATTGACACTTCGCCCTGATGAAAACCTGAGCCAGCGAAAAGAACAGGCAGAAAAAGCTCACCTGGCAGCGATCAATGCCGCGATGAGCGAAAGCGACAAGCAGCATGTGATCGAACAGGCTAAAGCGCTGGCTGAGCGTCAGGCACAGCTCGATGATCCTGGCGTATTACCAAAAGTCGGCCTCGATGACGTGCCGGCGGAAGTCAAGATCCCACAGGCGACGAAGCGGTCTATCGCAAACAGCGATTCAACCATCTATATGCAGGGTACCAATGGTCTCGTCTATCATGAAACCGTTTGCGAACTGCCGCAGCTCAGTGATGAAGAGCTGGCTTTGCTGCCTTATTTTTCCAGCTGTCTGACAGAGCTCGGTTGTGGCGACAAAGATTACCTGCAGGTACAGGAATGGCAGTCCAGTGTAAGCGGCGGCGTTCATGCTTCACATAGCATCCGTGCCTATACTGATGATGAGCAGAAGGTGCGCGCTTATTATGTGTTCTCAGGAAAGGCGCTGGGCCGGAATAACAGGAAGCTTGCCGAACTGATCTGGGAAACACTCAATAATGTGCGCTTCGATGAGGAGGACCGCATCGCTGAGCTGATAACACAGATGCGATCACGTCGAGAACGCAGTGTGACAGGCAGTGGTCATACACTCGCGATGTCTGCAGCAGCCAGCGGTCTGAGTCCGGTAGCTTCACTGAATCACCAGTTTGGTGGGCTCGCCGGTATCAAGTCACTCAAGTCTCTCGATGACTCGCATGCTGACAAAGCCGCTATCAAAAATACAGCCAGAGTATTCTCTTCCATACATGAGAAGATAAAAGCAGCGGCCAAGACATACATGCTCACCGTCGAAGAACACAAGGTCGATCAGACGGTGGAAGAGTTTGAACAGGTCTGGCAATCAGCAGAATATGAGACCGGCAAGCCATTCAGCCTGCCACAGATAAAACAGCAGACCAGGCAGATGTGGATAGCTAATACCCAGGTTAATTTCTGTGCCAAGGCATACCCGACTGTCACCATGGAGCACGAAGATGCCGCGGCGCTATCGGTACTGGGTGGTTACCTGAGGAATGGCTACCTGCATACTGCCGTCCGTGAGCAGGGCGGTGCATATGGTGGCGGTGCCACACATGATACGAATGTTGCTGCATTCAAATTTTATTCTTATCGTGATCCTCGGCTTGCTGCCACCCTGGAAGATTTCGACAACGCCATCGACTGGATGCTGGAGGGTGACCATGAATACCGTCAGCTGGAAGAAGCTATCCTCGGTGTTATCAGCAGTATGGATAAGCCCGGCTCGCCGGCAGGTGAAGCCAGATCAGCTTTTCACAATGAGCTGCATGGCCGGACACGTGACAAGCTGCAACAGTTCCGTCAACGAGTTCTGGGTGTCACCATCGATGATCTAAAGCGTGTCACAAAATCGTACCTTAAAGATGGCGAAGCAAGTGTTGCGGTTATTACCAGCGCAGCGACACGCGATGAGGTCGGCGACCTTGGGCTTGAGGTGGTCAATTTATAATCTACAGGTACTTGCGCGCTAGCATGCCAGTCGTATCACGACTGGCATTTTTTTATGGATAGTGTGGTTATAGCTCTTTTGTAATCCATTAGTATGGTGCCATCGCGATAGCGTTAAATATTGTAGACGATCCATCAAAAACTATCACAGGACGAACAAATGAAAGTCGCATATATATTCTCGACCCAAGGTCACTCTGTATCATACAAACTTGGAAAGATGATCCTTCCCCAACTCGAAGAAGATGCACACGGTGTCGAGGTGGTGGGTATGTTTTTCTTCGAAGATAATGCCTATGTCTTACAGAAAGATAATCCCATCGGGGAACGCCTGGCAAAAGTTGCTGCAGACAAAGGTATGTTATTGATGGCCTGTGACCAATGTGCTTATGAACGTGAGATCGACGGTAAACTGGTCGACGGTGCGACCATCGGTTGTTTTCCAAATCTATACGGTGCACTCTCAGGCAACATGCCAGACCAGGTGATCACGCTGTAATGTTAGTAACGCGTAGCTGATGAATATTTTCTTTATCGGTTCTTCAGGTGCGCTGTCTTTGGCTCCATTCAAAAGCCTGCTGTCTTCCAGTTACACTATTTCGGCAGTCGGGACTCAAAGTCCTGTTACTTTCGAGAATAAAATCATCGCTCTCGAAAATGAATCGCTGGCACTGGCAGCAAACCAGTCAGCGATACCGGTTATCGATATGTCGCAACCGGTCGATGAGATAGTCAGTCAATGTTCAGATTATAAATTCGATGCCATCCTGATGTCCTGTTACGGTAAACGCTTGCCGGCAGCGATAATCAGACTTGCAGCTGGTGGATGCTACAACATGCATCCATCACTTTTACCGGCTTTTCGCGGTCCAGAACCAGTCTTCTGGCAGATGAAGTATGGCGCTGATGTCGGTGTCAGCTGGCATAAGGTGAGCCATGATTTCGATGCGGGCGATATTGTTGCACAGCAGCGAGTTAAGCTTGATGATGGTGCTTCTTATTATGATATCAGTTCACAACTTGCTGAAAACGGCGCACAACTGATGCATGAATTCCTGGCTGAACTGGATTCAGGCAAACTGACGGTGGTGCCTCAAGATGAGGCTGAAGTCAGCTACTACCCTTATCCGTCAGCAGATGATTTTGAGATCGATACCAGCTATCCAGCGCGCCAGGTGTATAACTTCATGCGTGGCACCGAAGCATTTACTCAACCATATCGTTACCGGTCTGGTCGTCAGTGTTTTTTGCTGGATACAGCACTGGATTTTGATACGGATCTCGCGTTGGAATCCACGCAGATCGAGGGTGATAGGATGTATATACCCTGTAATGAAGGTGTGTTAATCGTTACCTACATTGATAAAATGACAATCTAGTGTTACTTAAGACTAAACCACAGGACTTACCTATGTCGCAACAGTACCAGCTCATCGAAACCCGTCTGCAGGAAAAAATGGAAAACGGCACCACGCGATGTAACCTCTGTCTATGGCGTTGCAAGATCGGACATGGTCAGCGTGGTTTCTGCCAGGCCCATGTCAACAGAAACGGTACCCTGTACAACCTGTCATATGGCATCCTGTCTTCGATCGATATCGATTTCATCGAAGAAAAACCGGTTAAACATTATCGCCCCGGAACCAGGGTGATGTCAGTTGGCAGTTATGGCTGCAGTTTCCGCTGTGGCGGCTGTCATAACCTCGATATCTCATGGGGTGTGGAAAAGCTTGATGGCCTGGCGAAAGGGCAGTC
>CBDUKK010000107.1:0-6235 GCA_965367795.1 uncultured Gammaproteobacteria bacterium | reverse complement strand
CAAATACGATTTGGACAAAACGTGCCCTTGAGATAATGCTGCTGTCATATCAGAATCTCGGATTGACCGAGCTGGCTGCCGACACCCAAAAGATTATCGATTACAATGATTTTTCCGATATCTCGACGACCATCGATCCGGATAAATACGGCAAGTCACCACCTTCAATTTAGGCCAGACCAATTCAGGCAGGGTCAATTCAGACCCGCACAACTCAAGCCAAATACATCTCTAGACTGCTGAAGCTTACTTTCTGCGATAACCCGAGGTAATCGGATAACGCCGATCACGGCCAAAAGCGCGACGTGTAACGCGAATACCGGGTGCAGACTGGCGGCGCTTGTGTTCATTACGCTGGACCAGCGTGATCACATGCAATACATCTTCACGGCTGATGCCCTGAGCGACTATCTCGTCGACAGGTTTGTCCTGCTCTACAGACAGCTCCAGGATGCGGTCCAGTATATCGTAATCTGGTAGAGAGTCCTGATCACACTGATCTTCTCTCAGTTCAGCAGATGGCGGGCGGGTTAAAACACGCTCAGGTATGACGGGGCTAACACTATTGCGATAGCGGCATAATTTATAGACCAGTGTCTTACACACGTCTTTTATCGGCGCAAATCCGCCGCACATATCGCCATAAAGAGTCGCGTATCCCACTGCCATCTCACTCTTATTACCAGTCGTTAATACCATTCGACCTTTTTTATTTGAAATAGCCATCAGCAATACCCCTCGGCATCGTGCCTGAATATTTTCTTCCGTGGTATCTGCTGGCGCACCATCAAATACTGGCGCTAGCGTGGTCAGGAAACTGTCGAACACTGCTTCGATTTCGACCACATCATATTTGACACCGAGTGAGCCAGCTTCAGCTTCGGCATCCTGCAAACTGATATCTGCTGTGTAACGTGAGGGCATCATTACCGCTTCAACATTATCTGCACCCAGTGCATCAACCGCGATCGCCAGGGTCAGTGCCGAATCCACGCCTCCCGACAGGCCGATTACAACGCCGGTAAACCCGTTCTGCCGGACGAAATCACGCACCCCTGTCACCAGGGCTTTGTAAGTTACCGCATCACTGCTCTCTTCGGGTGCCATCGCATGCGAAGAGCTAATATCATTGCCGTCAAAAACCACCTTTATCACATCTGTATCAAACAACCTGGCACGAGCAACCACGTTGGCCTGGCGGTCTACCGCTAGCGAGTCACCATCAAACACCAGCTCATCCTGACCACCGACCATATTGAGGTACATGATAGGCACCTGAAACTGATCGGCGTGGCTCTTCAATACAGCGATACGCTCCTCATGCTTGTTGATATGGAAAGGAGATGCATTGATAGCGATGATGACTTTTGCGCCATTGGCTTTAGAGCACTCGACGATTTCCGGCTGCCAGACATCTTCACAGATCATCAACCCGATGGTGTGACCTTTCACTGTTATAACGGATGACTCGTGACCGGGTGTAAAATAACGAACCTCATCGAACACCGAGTAATTTGGCAGCGACTGCTTGAAACAGAATTGCCTGATAATACCTTCATTCAAGTAAAGGGCAGCGTTGTACAGCTTACCAGCATGCTCATAGGGCAAACCAAACACGACACCACTGTCGCCGATAACATCTTTCAATCTATGCTGTATACGCAGACATTCATGCTTCACCTGGTCAAGGAAGCCGCGACGGAACAACAGGTCTTCCGGAGGATAGCCAACGAGAGCCAGCTCGGGAAACACGACCAGATCAGCGCCTTCATCAGCGGCACTGATAGCAGCATCTATGATCTTGTCCGCATTGCTTTTTATATCCCCTACCTGGAAAACTTCCTGTACCATTACGATATTTAACGGCTCCAGAGAATTTTTTCTGGATGTGCTGTCAGTATTTAGCTGGCTCATGATAACAATGGCTTACATAATCAGGTTTATCGGAGAGAGATTTTAACATGCTACGACTATTAGTAATCATAATTGCGGTCACTCTGATCATCGCCGTACTGGCATTTATCATCAAAAGAAAAAGGCGAAAATAGTATCACTCGGGCAGCGCCTCATAACCGATACAACACCTATAACATTAACGGCTATACTCAGACCAAGCATTATCTAACATACAGTTGCAAAAAGTGCCGAAACAGCAAGCAAACGATCTAAACAGGAAATTGCAACAGGGTGCCCCCGATGGCTGGCACCGGTTGCGCCTGTTCAATTATTTTCGCGGAACGCTGGCACTATTCTTTATCACCGTCTACCTGAATGGCTGGCTGTTAAAACTGGCTCCCTCCGGATATGCAAACCCTGATCTTTTCATTAAAGTATCTCTCATTTATTTCGTCGCGAGTATATTCTTCATCACCGGTATGGTGCGCAGAAAACCGGGATTAGACACACAGGTCATTATCCATACACTGGTTGATATCACATGTGTCGTCACATTGATGCATGCGGCAGGCGGAATCCGGACCGGGCTTGGAATGCTGCTGATCATCAACATCTCGATGACAAGCCTGTTCTTACACAAGCGCGTCACCGTCCTGTTTGCTGCTATCTCTGCGCTGGCAGTGATGGCCGAGCAGATATATTCACAATTTATATTTGCGGATTATTCACCTGCTTTTTCACAGGCGGGTATGCTTGGCTTACTAATTTTCATCACCGCTATAATTTCGGCTTATACCGCTAAAAGACTCAAGGAATCAGAAAAGATAGCAAAAGTTGCCAGCCAGGAACTCGAAAATATCGTTCAGTTGAACGAACATATTATTCAGAGTATGCGCACTGGCATCATGGTGATAAAAAATAATGGTGTCATCCTGATGAACAATAATGCCGCCCTGGAACTGCTCGGACTCACGTCCATACAACAGAGCAGTAATTTAAAAAATATTTCGATTGATCTATACAATCGTTTTGTCGACTGGAACAATGATTCAATTCAAAACCATCAACCGATACAGCAGAAACAGGGGCTGCCTGATATACAGCCCGGATTCAGCCATATCGATCGAAGTCGAATCCCTCATGAAAAAATCAAAGGACGAACATTGATTTTCCTGGAAGACGCGACTCAGCTGACCCAGCGCTTCCAGCAGGTAAAACTGGCATCACTCGGCCGATTAACCGCCAGCATCGCTCATGAAATCCGCAACCCGCTGGCCGCGATAAATCATGCTGGCCAATTACTCGGTGAAACAACAGCCGACGCTGCTGACAAGAAGCTTACTGAAATAATTAATACACAGGCAAAACGCCTGAATAACTTAGTGGAGAACGTCCTGCAGCTATCGCGGCAGCAGCGTGGCACGCCTGAAACGATTAATATTCACCACTGGTTGTTACAGTTTAGAGAAGAGTTCATAACCACTCAAAGTCTACAGGCCTATCAGATACAGATACGAATCAAACCTGATAATACTGTAATACTGTTCGACTCGAACCAGTTACACCAGGTGATGTGGAACCTGTGCACAAATGCGATTAATCATTCTCACATGGATAAAGCGAATATAATGATTAATATCCAGGGAGAGATTGATAGCGAAAGCCAGCGGCCATATATAGATATAATAGATAACGGTCAGGGTATAGACAAAGACGCACAGGCTAATATTTTCGATCCTTTCTTTACTACCAGTTCTGAAGGAACCGGGCTTGGTTTATACATAACCAAAGAGGTGATAGAGAGTAACCGTGCTAAGATAAGGTATATTTCACCTTCAGCAGGTGGCACCTGTTTTAGAATTTATTTCCAGCAAGTACAAGAATTCAACTCCACTAAATTAAATGAATAATCACAGGGATTATCTATGACTGCAAAAAAAGTTCTCATTGTTGATGATGAGGCAGACATTTGCGAATTAATCGAAATCACACTGATGCGCATGGATATCGCATCTCAATCAGCACACAATATAACCGATGCAAAACTACTGCTAGAAACTGAGCATTTTGATTTATGCCTCACCGATATGCGTTTACCCGATGGCAACGGCATCGAACTGGTTGAGCATGTTCAACAGAACTATAATGATATTCCTATTGCTGTATTCACCGCACACGGTAATATGGAATCAGCTGTCAAAGCCTTAAAGGCTGGTGCCTTTGACTTTGTGTCAAAACCTGTTGATATCCAGATCTTACGTAACCTTGTTTCAGCTGCGACCACTTTTCCAGAAAAGCTCGAAACAAATAAAAAAAATAATAGTCAGATCAGTATTACCGGTGAATCACCTGCTGTAAAAACCTTATTAAAAAACATTTCAAAACTGGCTAGAAACCAGGCACCTGTATTCATACATGGCGAATCCGGTTCTGGTAAAGAACGTGTAGCAAAAATGATCCATCAACAGGGATCACGTTGCGACGGACCCTTTATTCCAGTCAACTGCGGCGCGATTCCCGCCGAACTGATGGAGAGTGAGTTCTTTGGTCACCTGAAAGGCAGTTTCACCGGTGCCCACTCCGACAAACTGGGACTGTTTCAAACAGCCAATGGTGGCACCCTGTTTCTTGATGAAATCGCTGAACTACCGTTAAATATGCAGGTGAAATTATTACGTGTGATCCAGGAAAAAGCGGTACGTTCAATCGGTGCTTCCCAGGAAAATCCAGTAGATGTTCGAATCCTGAGTGCCAGCCACAAAAACCTGGTTCAACTCGTCGCTGATGGCGCCTTCCGTGAAGATTTGTATTACCGCATTAACGTTATCGAACTTGCGATACCTAGTTTGCGAGAAAGACAACAGGATATACCCCTGTTTGTCGATCAATTACTGAATAATCTCGCAGAAAAGATGGCAAGTGAAACCTTTTCAATTGATGATGAAGCAATGACAGCACTGCAGAACTATCACTTTCCAGGCAATGTAAGAGAACTGGAAAATATCCTGGAGCGCGCGATCGCTCTGTCGGATAACAGCACCATTAGTAAAGATGATCTGCACCTGAAGCCAGCGCCTATCAATGTATCAAAGGAACACGGCACCAGGATAGACCCTATGGACCTGGCAGGACAGGAGCGCCAAAGTATTGTCGAGGCACTGGAAAAAACACGATGGAATAAAACCGCAGCTGCAAAGTTACTCGGCTTGAGCCTGCGGCAGCTTCGCTATAGATTGCAGAAGCTTGATATCGAATAAACACGCCTGATTACGAAAAATTCCTGTCAAGCACTGATCAAACACGGTCTTTTGACGTACAAAATTGTCACAATCTGACATTTTCAGTAGCCGCACAGACAAGGCCGATGCCCCGTTCACCAGGTAACCACTTGTTTCTATTAGAATTAAAAAAATAAATAGAAATTGGCACAGTCTCTGCTATACCTATATCAGTCTTCAACATAAAAGACACAAATACTAAAAGAGCTATATATTATTTTTTTTACTTTTCGGAGAGACTCATGAAAACAGTTCAACAAGGTTTTACACTGATCGAATTAATGATCGTAATCGCAATTATCGGTATCCTGGCTTCTGTAGCCCTGCCGGCTTACTCAAACTACACCAACAAAGCAGCATTCTCAGAAGTCGTTCTTGCATCATCTTCTGTTAAGTCTGAAGTTGAAGTATGTGCTCAGCGTGCTGATTCTACCAATGCTAACTTCGTTACACGTTGTATCGGCGGTGGTGGTTTTGGTGTTAACGACCGTGGTGCTTCTGGTCGTGTTACATCTGTAGCAGCAACTAGCCCAGCTGCATCTAAAGTTTCAATTCTTGCTACTGGCGATGCTAACTTTACACCTGCTAGCCCGACTTTCAACACTGTCGGTACTCGTGATGCTACAACTGGCCAGGTTATCTGGAGCGATACTGAAACACCAGGAACTTGTTTAGCTGCTAACCTGTGTTAATATAACTACCAGGTTACATAAGAAGGGCAGAGATTACTCTGCCCTTTTTTATTTGCCGAATATAAACTTTCACCCACATTCCTTTGGCTTATTCACAACTTATAATAAGTTAGCTTTCCCTTTTCTTTGTATACTCTCTCGCCGTCTAAAACCCGTTAACCTCTAGTAGTAATACCCGTCACAAGAAAGACAAATCTGTATGCCACCCCAGCGCTCTTAAATCACAATAAAGTGAAATTCACTGCCGGTTTGTCACTTTATGCCATTTAATGTCCATTATTCACTGATTATGAAGTCGGATATACAATATAAAACACTATATATCATTGTTTTATAATGACTTTCTATAAATAACAGAACTGGCATGTT
>CBDUKK010000106.1:0-6238 GCA_965367795.1 uncultured Gammaproteobacteria bacterium | reverse complement strand
AACCATAGAATCCAGTCCACTTGCTACTTCCATGGCGTGGCGTATGGTCTCTTCATGGGCGTGCAGGTATAGATGTTGTTTTATCTGGTCTTCATCGAGGCCATGAAAATGACTGAACCATTGGATGATCGCCCTGTCATTATCTGCAGAGGTTACACAGTAAAGTTCTGTACGGTTACAGGTCGATAAGATGCTGGCTTCTTCTACGTGAGCAAGTTTTTTCAGGCTGTGCAGGGCTTCAGGTAAAGTTTGCGGGGTGAACGCAAGCCGTTCGCGCAGTTCGAGAGGCGCGGTTTTGTGATTGATACCAAGTGTAATCAAAGACATAGACGGTTTGCGTTAGTACAGGTATGGGAAAACGGGCAATTTTGAGGGATGCATGAACTTAACTCAAGCTGAATCCGGGGTTTACGCTAAATATTTAGCTAATTTCCAACACGATATTGTAATTAACCATAGAAAATGCGTTATATTCTCTACACAAGGCATTTATACGACAACTTGATATGCCCAGTTTATCCATATTATTTTTTATAATTCAGCAATTTAGTTCATTCATAATGCATAGTTTCAAGTTCCCGATTTATCTGACGCTCCTTTTTTCGCTGCTGTTGACTGCATGTAACACCATGTCGACCTCCAGCGATGTCGAAAAGGCAGAAGCCGATGGATCCGTCACAGAAGATGCATCAGCAGCCGGTAACAACGAGGAGGATATCAGTACGTCATTTACACAGTCTACTGAAGATGGCGAAATCGTATCCAAAAAAAACGATATAAGCATGGATGGCGATATGTTGTATAACCTGCTGGCTGCCGAGTTTGCCGGTAATAGCGGTGATGTCGAGGCATCCCTGGATTTTTACCGGGAAGCATCAAAATCTGTTGAAGATAGCCGCATTGCCGCACGCACCGCGTACATTGCGCTTTATGGTGAGAATTATGAAGAGACGCTGAATGCGCTGGATCGCTGGCGTGAGCTGGAGCCGGATGCGATCGACCTGTCGCGGATGTATGCGGTTACTTACCTTAAACTGGAACAGCCTGAAAAAGCGGTACCATATATCGAAGACATGCTCAGCGATTATCAAGACGCACCCGCTGATGAAGCCATGGCGGTCAAGGAACTATTATCAAAAGAGGCGAGTGATGAAGTTGCTTATGAGGTACTGCAGAAGTTAAACGAAAAAAACGCAGACAATAAACACCTGCTGGTGCTGCAGTCACGTTATGCTGCACAGCTGGAACATTACGATGAAGCGCTGGCTTTGCTGGACCAGGTGTTAGTTATGGATCCATCACTGTATGAGGTGTTGCTCATAAAAGCCAGGATTCTTTCAGCACAGGGGAAAAATGATGAGGCCACTCTGCTGATAAAGCAGGTGGTTGATGAACTGCCTGACAATAATGTCTTACGTCTGCAATATGCACGCATGCTGGTCGAACAGCAAAAGATGGAAGAGGCAACAGAGCAGTATTCGATACTGCAGAAAAATTTGCCTGATGACGGTGAGATATCATTAAGTCTCGCCTTGCTCTATATCGAAACCAAGCAGCTGGACCAGGCCGTAGAAGTACTCATGCACCTTGTCGAAATCGATAAAAAAGTGCCGGTAGCAAACTACTATCTTGGCAGGATCGCACAGAACCAGGGTGATGAGAAACAGGCAATATCTTATTACCTTGGTGTCAAGACAGGTGAATATGCATACGATGCTCAGCTGCGTATAGGTATATTGCTGGCGGTTCTCGGTAAGCCTGATGATGGCCTGGCAAAACTCGAGGCGCTGGCAGAGGAGCAGACCAGCTGGGCTTTACGTGTCAAAGCCTACCTGGCACAGGGTGAGATCCTGCGTGCTGAAAAACGCTTTGAAGAAGGTGTGGAGATGTATAGCCGTGCCCTGCAACAAAGGCGTGATGACACAACGTTACTCTATGCGCGTGGCCTGATGGCAGAAAAAGTGGATCGCCTGGATATGACAGAGGCCGACCTGCTAAAAGTCATCTCTAAAGAACCGGATAATGCCGATGCGTTGAACGCCCTGGGTTACACCCTGGCCGACCGTACATCACGATACAAAGAAGCGCAGGAGTATATAAAACGTGCGGCTACGCTGGTGCCGGATGACCCTGCAATACTCGATAGCCTGGGCTGGGTGAGCTATCGTCTCGGTGAGCTGGATGAAGCACTGAAGTGGCTGGCAAAAGCATTTGAGAAGCTGGAAGATGCAGAGATCGCAGCACATTATGGTGAAGTGTTGTGGTATTCCAATCAGAAAGATAAAGCACGTGAGGTATGGAACAAGGGTAAGAAACAGAATGCAGACAACCCGGTTCTCATAGAAACCCTGAAACGCATACAACCCTGACATTACGAGCCACTGAAAAGCTTTTAATTTGTCTTCACTGAAAACTGTAATTACAATAACCCGCCATTAATCAAATTATCATTCACCAAGTCATGTCTCGTCATATATCGTTTCCTTTAGCGATCACCCTCGTTTGCCTGGTGCTCGTTTCCTGTGCCACCGTTACACAGCAGACAGAAAAAGAATCGGCCGTAGTGAAGCAACCGGCAACCTGGCCGGTTGAAAAAGAAAAACGGCAACAGATTGATATCTGGGAGATCCGCGGTCGACTGGGTCTGCAGACCGATAAAACGGGCGGCACGATGGATATTATCTGGAAACAGGCGGGCGATGATTTCACCATCCGCCTGATAGCGCCACTGGGTGCCGGCAGCTATATGATCCAGGGTGGAAAAGACTTTGCCGAGATACGTTTCCCGAATGGCGAAAAACAGGTGGTTGAAAATATTGATGATATCTTCGCTTCTGCACTCGAGGTCGACCTGCCAGCGTCTGCGGTCAAGGACTGGGTTCGTGGCCTGCCAGCCAGAGCGCTGCCGGTTGAGCAGATCGAGTGGAACGACCGGGGGCTGATCAAGAGGATAAAACAGTCAGGATGGAACGTGGAGATGACAAAATACTCTGGCGTGAAAGTCTCTTTACCGCATAATATTTATGTGAGCCGTGATGATAATGAGGCACTTGATGTTCGCCTGATACTGAGACAGTGGCTGATAGACAACTAGTCGCTGCATTCGGGTAAAAACTATCGTGCAAGGTACTCAACCAGATAAAGTGAGCAGTATGTCATGGCCGGCACCGGCAAAGCTCAACCTGATGTTGCACATCACCGGACGACGTGAAGATGGATACCATGATCTGCAGACCGTATTTCAGTTTATCGATTATGTCGATGAACTGGAATTCAGGCCGAGGGATGACGATAAGATCGTCCGTATCTGTGAAGGTTTTGAGGTGCCGGAAGACGAAGATATCATCATCCGTGCGGCCAGCTTGTTACGTGACAGATACTGGCAGGATAATCCGTCAGCCGATTTACATTGCGGTGTTGATATCAAGCTGACAAAAAACATTCCCATGGGAGCCGGACTGGGTGGTGGCAGTTCAGACGCAGCGACTACCCTGATCGCATTGAATGCTCTATGGGCTACTGGCTACGCTATCGATGAGCTGGCAGAAATGGGCTTGTCGCTGGGTGCCGATGTGCCTGTTTTTGTGCATGGATTTGCCGCTTTTGCAGAAGGCATTGGCGAAAAGTTGCGCCCTGTTTCGCTGCAGGAAAAGTGGTACCTGGTACTGGTTCCTCCGGTCCATGTATCAACAAAAAAGGTATTTGAAAATTTGGATTTGACACGAGATTGTTCTGCCATCAAACTATGCGACCTTTCGCGGCATGAGTGGCGGAATGTGTGCACACCGGTGGTCATAAAAAACTACCCTATGGTGTCACAAGCTATTGATATTGTTGGCAAATATTCAAAAGCAAAAATGAGTGGTACAGGTGCTTCAGTGTTTTCAGATTTTGAAACCAAAAAGCAGGCAGAAGAAATTTTGCAAAAAATCAGGTCGGAGCATGAAATTGAGACCTGGATTAGCTTTGTTGCAAAAGGATTAAATAAATCACCTCTGCACCAACTCCTGGAATCTCAAACCAGATAAATCGAGAAGTTTGTTGGGCCGTCGCCAAGCGGTAAGGCACCAGGTTTTGATCCTGGCATGCGCAGGTTCGAATCCTGCCGGCCCAGCCATATAGTAAGCACCAAGCTACATGGTGAGTAGTGAGGTAAAGGAATTAAGGCGGCAGGATGCGAACCGTTACAGGTTCGAGCAAAATCGTCAGGAACGATTTTGGAACATCAGCGTCTTGTGCTGATGGCCCGAAGGGCGAGATACACGATGTATTTCGTAACCCTGCCGGCCCGGCCATAATTTGAAATCAAACTACATGCTGTGCAGTTTGGTTAACAAGCTAAGCCAAGCTATAAAAGATTTTTTCGCAGCAGGCTTCCTGTCTCAGGATAGTCTCTTAATGTATTACACGAGAATAAAAACGTGAATCGAGATGACGAAAGCCGGTTGATGGTGTTTGCGGGAAATGCCAACCCCGAACTAGCTAAACGTATAGCTGAACTGTTAGGTACAGCGCTTGGCAAAGTTAGCGTAGAAACCTTCAGTGATGGAGAGATCTGCGTTGAGATCATGGAAAATGTACGTGGGCGTGATGTCTTTATAATCCAGCCCACCTGTTCGCCATGTAATGACCACCTGATGGAACTGATGGTGATGATCGATGCCATGCGCCGTGCTTCAGCACTACGTGTGACCGCCGTTGTCCCTTATTACGGGTATTCGAGACAGGATCGTAAACCACGATCAGCGCGGGTACCGATTACGGCCAAAGTTGTTGCCAACATGCTGGCCAGCGTGAAACTGGATCGCCTGCTAACTGTTGATCTGCATGCCGATCAGATCCAGGGTTTTTTCGATCTGCCGCTGGATAACGTATACGCTTCGCCGATCCTGTTAAAAGATATATGGCAGAAGTACCATAACGATCTACTGGTGGTATCACCGGATGTCGGTGGTGTTGTCAGAGCAAGAGCGTTAGCGAAGAGACTGGGTGATGCGGATCTGGCAATCATCGATAAACGTCGACCAAAGGCAAATGTGTCTGAGGTGATGAACATCATCGGTGATGTAGAAGGCAAGAACTGCGTGATCGTCGATGACCTGGTCGATACGGCAGGTACATTATGCAAAGCCGCAGGCGCATTGAAAAGCCATGGTGCTGCAAATGTGTCAGCTTACTGTACGCATCCTGTTCTATCAGGCAATGCTATCGATAATATAAACGCGTCAGTACTGGATGAACTGGTAGTAACAAACACCATACCGCTCTCAGAAGAAGCGGTGGCATGTGACCGCATCCGGCAGTTGTCAGTAGCTGAAATGCTGGCAGAAACAATACGACGGATTCATATGGAAGAATCTGTCAGTGAGATGTATGTAGATTAATGCAGGTGAGACTAGATTCTTAGCTGTGAAAAATTTGGTGATCTGATTCACCAAAAAAGAAAGTTTTAAACTTTCTATAACACTTCATTTGGTCGCGAATGAAGAAACTTAAACCTAAAGCTCGGAGAAGATCATGAGTCTAGAATTAAACGCTACATTGCGTGAGGATCAGGGGAAAGGTGCGAGCCGCCGCCTGCGTCACGCAAAACAACTGCCTGCTATCGTGTATGGCGGTAAGACTGATCCAGTGTCAATTTCACTGTTACAGAAAGATGTGCAGCACAAACTGCCAGATGAAAGCTTCTATTCACAGGTACTTTCATTAAACATCGAAGGTAAAACAGAAGACGTCCTGGTTCGCGATATTCAGCACCATCCTTACAGACAGGAAGTGATGCATATGGACTTTATCCGCGTTGATGCGAAAAAAGTCGTACACGTACATTCACAATTACACTTTATTGGTGAAGAAGTATCACCGGGTGTCAAGACTGAAGACGGTGTTATCAGCCACGTATTGATCGAGGTCGAACTGGAATGTCTGCCTAAGAATATTCCTGAATTCATCGAGGTCGATCTGTCAGATATGCACGTCGGTGACGTTATCCACCTGTCTGACCTGAAGGTGCCTGAAGGTGTTGAAGTGCTGGCGCTGAAACATGGTGATGACAACGATTCAGTTGTTGCCAGCATGCATGCACGTAAAGTTGCTATCGAACCTGAAGAGGAAGAGGGCGCACCTGAGGCACCTGCTGCACCAGAAAGCGGTGTGCAAGAAGATAGCGATAGCGATAACGAGTAATGTTAGCTGTATAGGCTAGCTATCTGTAATTATGGCTGTTAGATCTATTGAT
>CBDUKK010000105.1:0-6239 GCA_965367795.1 uncultured Gammaproteobacteria bacterium | reverse complement strand
GTTTTTGCGAGTAATGCATATGCCTGGTCGTACGCCTGTTCCTTCATCAACAGTTTTGCCAGTGTGAGCAGGATCCGGTGATTTTCCGGATCGATGAAGACCAGTTTACCCAGTTGCTCGAACGCGATCTCTTTGTTGCCATTCTGATACTCAGCGACAGCCGCAGCCAACGCTTTGTCTGATTCACGGGCAAGGTATTTATCCAGCATTTTTTTGAAGCTATCTGGTGAATCGTAACCATGTATCTGATCGATCACTTCACCGTTGATAAACAGCTTAACCGTCGGCACGCTGTTGACGCCATAATCCTGCGCCAGACGTTTTTCCTTATTGGTATCAATATTAACTAGCAGGAACTGGCCATTATAATCGTTTGCAAGTTTTTCCAGGACCGGCCAGAGGCGCAGACAGGGGCCAGCATTCTCTGCCCAGTAATTCACCATAACCGGACCTTTATGCGAGTTACCAAGCACCGCATCACTAAAATTTTCACTTGTTACGTCGATAATATAAGAACTCATTCACATATCCCGATTGAGCTGGCACGGCATCGTTTATAGTCCGACCAGGTGGTATCTTTCAAAATAGCATCGCGGAAGACGGATTCTTCAATTTCCGCTTCCCTGAAAGATGCCTTGGTAAGATCGGCCTCGGTAAAATCCGCCCCCCGACAGTCCGACTCATCGAATACGGCTTTCGTCAGATTCGACTTGATGAAAGTCGTGTCATGTATTTTCGATGAACTTATCACCGACCCTGTCAGGATCGAAGCGTTGAAATTTGCCCGGCTCAGATTACTGCGCTCGAGATTAGCTTTTACCAGTCTGGCGTCGATAAAAATGGCAGACTCGAGGTCTGCATCGTAAAAATTGACACTGTTAGCCCTGGCCCCGGTGAAATCGGCATTTTTTAGCTGCGCACGGCTCAGGCGGCTCCTGTCTAATACCGCATTTTTAAAACTTGCTCCCTGCGCTTTCACAGAAACCAGCTTGCTGTTAGACATCCTGGCGCCATCGAACCGTGCGTTCTTCAGGCTGGCAAAATTCAAGTCAGCATTTTCCAGTACCGCACCACTGAAGTCAGCATTATCAAAGATTGCCCTACTCAGTACAGCATTTGTTAAGTCACTGTTTTTAAAGTCTTTACCAGAAAGGTCGCAGTTAGCCCAGTTTACCTCTGGTTTTGCTTCATCTTCACAGGCGGAATTTACTGGACTCGCTCCAAAAAAAGAAAATAGCAGCAAAAATAGACTTTTTAGCAGTGTTTTTAACATGCTTTTTCTCATAATTTAGCTAGAATTAAGGGTGGTTGTTTTATACTTAACGATTCAGGGATTTTACAGCGATTTAAACCGGAATGTTATCACCTCACAACAAATCAACGATCATTTCATCACATAATCTATTTCTGGCACTGATACTACTCTGCTCGTTGCAGTCAACGGCTGCCTATGCAGAAATCGATAAAAATATTCGCCAGGAACCGATATCCCCCATCCCCCTGATGAGCGAGGTAGACTCCAAAAAAGCCGATCTTGGCGAGAGGCTGTTCTTCGACCTGCGTTTATCGAGTAACAGCGAGCTTGCCTGTTCCAGCTGTCACCAGCTTGATACCGGTGGAGATGATAATATTGCCAGCCAGCAAATGATAAATACACCAACCATCTTTAATGTTAAATTCAACTTTCGTCAGAACTGGGATGGATCAGTCAAAACCCTGGGGCAGCAGATAGATCTCGCCGTAACAAATAACAATGTATTCAAGAATAGCTGGGACGACATCATCGCCACGCTGTCTCAAGATCATGAACTCAATAATGATTTCCTCGATATATATCTGGATGGCATCACCAGGGAAAACATCATAGATGTCCTCGTCGAATTTGAAAAAACATTGATCACACCAAATTCACGATTTGACAGATTCCTTAGAAATGAAAATGATGCGTTGACTGCTGAAGAAATCGAGGGTTACGAGGCCTTCAAAGAATTAGGCTGTATCTCATGTCATCAGGGGATTAACGTCGGTGGCAACCTGTACCAGAAGTTCGGTGTCTTTTATAATTATATCGCCGAGAGAGGTGAGATAAAAAAGACAGATTACGGCAGGATGAACTTAACTAATCGCCAGATGGATGCTTTTGTATTCAAGGTACCATCTCTAAGAAATATTGCCGTAACTGCACCCTACCTGCATGATGGTAGCGCAGAGACGCTGGAAGAGGCCATCATCATCATGGGCAGGACGCAACTGGGAAGAACCTTGACCACAGAGCAGACTCTATCGATCAAAGCTTTCCTTAAAACCCTGACCGGTGAATATAAAAACATTCCACTGGATGATCCATCATGATAAAAGGAAACATTAATTACTGGATCGGCATCGCACTACTGCTCTCTGTGATCAGCTTCTTTTTCTACAAAAGTATCTTCAGTGAACTGCCACTCAATGAGACACTTTCAACTCTCGAAGAGCTACAGGACCTTCAGGTGCAGTTGCATCGCGATCTATTGCGATACAGGAGCAACCAGATCAGGCAGTATGACACGCTCAACCATACCCTGGACGAGCTTGACCGAAACATTCACAATCTCAGTAACAGCAGTGTCGCAGAGGAAGAGATCGGCATCGAAACAGTCGCTGGTATCGAGAAAACCCTGACTCAACAGTCAGCGTTGGTGGAAGACTTCAAGACACATCATTCTATCTTACAGAACTCATTATTCTATATATACAAGTTGAGCACTGACCTTTACTCCAGAAAGCCAAAAACTGTATCCAAAGAACAGTTGCGCATCACAGCCGAACTCATCACATTACTGCTGGAATTCAATGAGAACCCCGAGAACAATATCGCTAACAAAATATATCCGTTAATCGATGTCTTAAACCTGGACCCGGATACCGACACCAAGGCATTGATCAACCACAGCTTGATGATCATCGAGCGACTACCTGAAATCGATGACATCCTGGCGCAGTTCAACTCATTAAACATCGAGAACCAGATAATCAACCTGAAAAACACGGTCAGCAAGTTAAGGAACAAACAGAACAACAATGCTCAGACATTCAATATTTTGTTGTTCATCTGCACCATATACCTCATCTTTTATATCTTATACATTTTCATTTCACTGCGAAAAAACGAGGCCGCACTATCGAAGAGTAATGACAGGTTAAACCGGGAGATCGAACACAGGACAAGAACTGAAAAAGCACTTTACCAGCTGGTATCTATCGATAAGAATAGCAACAACAATAACGATGAAGACCGGATATTATTCCTGTTGAACGCGCTGTGTACAGCCCTGGATGTCGAATACGCGTACCTGACCAAAGTCAACCAGGCTACCATGAGCGCCGAGGTAATCGGCATGCTCGATCACGGCATATTTAGTAGAAACATCACCTATGCTATTAATGATACACCTTGTGAGGACGTCATCAAGAATGGACGCCTGGTACATAACCGGGATTTCTCGAACTATTTCCCCGACTGCAGTGATGCACTTTTAAAAGACGCGGCAAGCTACATCGGTATAAGCCTTAAAGACAACAACGAGAATGTCATCGGCATGATAGCCATCGCAAGTAGCTCACCTATCAGTGATACAACACTTGCCGAGAACATATTAACTATCGCGACATCGCGTGCCATCATAGAACTGGAACGCCAGATAGAGCTCAGCAATGAGAAACGATACCAGCAGGGACTGACGCTCATCGATGACTGGATAGCCAGACTGATCACCGAAGGTTACGACAACGACGCATTCTTCAAAAACATATGTCAGGCAGCACTGGAGATTACAGGGTCTCAATTAGCAGTTTTTCCAGTCATCAGCAATAATGGAGAAAGCTACCATTTTCTTGCAGCATGCGGCTCACAGTCTGAAATAATCGAAGACGCCACGCTAGATATTTCTGACGGCGGTCATTGTGCATGGACCATATTGAATAATAAAAATCTGCTCATCAATGATGTTACTTCAGATAGCCGTGCACAGAAAGAACTATACAGACAACTCAAAATCAAATCCGCATTACTGACACCGGTCACCTTAAAAGAAAAACCTTACGGTGCTATCGCGGTATTCCGAACTCATGATGAATTCGATGAGATAGACGAACAACTTATCACACAGTTCAGCCAGAGCGTTCAGATGGCCATTATCAATATGCAACTTGTCAGTGGCATGAGGTCAGAACGTGAGCGTGCCGAAGTAACCTTGCACTCGATAGGTGATGCCGTCATCACAACCAACGTCAATGGCAAGATAGAATACATGAACCATGTCGCCGAATCACTTACCGCATGGACACTCGACGAAGCCAAGAACAAGGCGGTACAGGAAGTATTCAGGATCGAAGACCTTGATACCGGTGAACCGATACATGATGTCGTCAAATCCTGTCTGTATGATGGCATCACCATCAACAAGAGCATACTTAGCCTCATCAGCAGGAACGGAAATAGCAAGGACATCGAAAGTTCGATCTCTCCTATCCTGAAAACTTCCGGTAAAGCGGAGGGTGTTGTCATCGTATTTCATGATGAAACTCAACGACGCCTGTTGGAAAACACTATCAAGCACCAGGTCGCACATGACCCGCTGACAAACCTGCTTAACAGAGATGCTTTTGATATCGAGTTATCTGACCATGTCTACGACGCTAAAAACAACGATCACCACCATATACTCTGTTATATAGACCTCAGCAGGTTCAAGCTGATCAATGATACTGCAGGTCATAATGCCGGTGATCAGTGTCTCATCCAGGTCACTACGTTGATCGAATCATTCATAAGAAACGAAGATGTACTGAGCAGGCTCGGTGGTGATGAGTTCGCTCTGATACTGAAGAACTGTTCACAGGACAGTGCATTAAAGATAGCAAACAAGATATCTCAGGCCATATCCGAGATGAAGTTCAGCTGGGAAGGATGTGACTACAGCCTGGGTGTAAACATAGGCATCAACCCGCTCAGCAAGAATTCACAGGACGCTGCAGATGCAATAAGAAAAGCGGACCTGGCATGTTACACAGCCAAAGACCAGGGAAAGAGCCAGATATATATCTATGAAGAAGAAGACAGTGAACTCATGCGGCGCCAGGAAGAATCATACTGGACAACTCGTATCACAGAAGCAATAGACAACGATCGCCTGCAGTTGTTCGCTCAGCCGATAATTGCCTTGAACAACAAAGACTCGCAACCGAGATATGTAGAAATTCTGGTTCGCCTGCTCAATGAAGATAACCAGCTCATCGCACCGAGCGCATTTATCCCTGCTGCCGAGCGATACAACATGATGCACCTGATCGACAGAAAGATCATCATGGAGATATTTTCTTTCATACACAAGTATTCTGATAAAGACGAAAATATCACCCACTACTCTATCAACCTTTCAGCTAACACTGTAGATGATAATGGTATCGTCGAATATATAAACGATATTGCAAACAGGTACCAGATCGACAGGAAACTTATCTGTTTCGAGATCACTGAGACTACAGCAATCAAAAATCTTAACAAGACAAAGAAACTGATCAAAAAACTCAAAGCCAGTGGATTCAGGTTCGCACTGGATGATTTCGGTAGCGGCCTGTCCTCGTTCCAGTATCTCAAGAACCTGCCCGTCGACTACCTCAAGATTGATGGCAGCTTCGTATCTGACATAGTCAACAATAATATCGATCATGCCATGGTAGCGGCGATAAATGAAGTCGGGCATATCATGGGCATCAAGACGATAGCCGAATACGTAGAAAACGAGCAGATTATAAAAAAACTGCGAGACATAAAAGTCGATTATGGTCAGGGCTATGGTATTGAACAACCTAAACCGATAAAAGAAATTCTAAGCTTCAGCAAAGTTAAAAAATCACCTTCTCTTAAGGTCATTCACAATAAACCTTGATGGGCTGAGCGAGTCCAGAACTTCTTTAGCGACAGGCATCGCAGAACCATCGATCAACGATGCAATTATTTCAGCACAGAGAAAGCTGCTGGTAAAACCTCGCGAGCCATGTGCTGCCGAGATATAGAGCCCCTTCAGATATGCAGCTCCATCATACACCCTGGTTTTATTGCCATGCCTGATGTCCGCATATTCTGCTTCATAAAAATCAACGTCAGGAGCAGCACCGACTATCGGCATCCTGTCTTTTGATATCGTACGAAATCCGACCCATGCACCGCTGCAGTCATCCTCAGTAAACATATCCGG
>CBDUKK010000104.1:0-6380 GCA_965367795.1 uncultured Gammaproteobacteria bacterium | reverse complement strand
ACCTCGTGACCGAGATACTCTTCTGCAGTGGTCTTCATTTTTTGCAGGATACGTGCAGAAACCTCAGGTGGTGCCATCTTCTTGCCTTTGGCTTCAACCCAGGCGTCACCATTGTCTGCTTTTATGATTTTGTAAGGAACAAGTTTGATGTCACGCTGCACCACGTCTTCATCGAAAGTACGGCCGATAAGACGTTTTACCGCGAAGATCGTGTCGGCAGGATTAGTTACTGCCTGACGTTTTGCAGATGAACCTACAACGACTTCGTCATCGGTGAACGCGACGACTGAAGGCGTGGTACGTTCGCCTTCTGCATTTTCGATAACCTTCACTGAATCACCGTCCATGACGGCAACACAAGAGTTTGTTGTACCTAAATCTATACCTATAATTTTAGCCATTGCTGGTCTCCAATAATTTTCTTTAATCTTTAATTCACTGCATGGATTCGCTTAAAATTAAGTGCATTACCAGCAGTAATATATGTTGTTAGCATTTATATGGGGCTGCTTTTTATAAATCCAAGTAATAAATAAGACAATTACCTAATAAAATTGATGTTTTTTAACGCCCTGATATTACTGCTAGTTCTCTTCTTCAGCCGCTTTTGAAACCATTACCATGGCCGGTCTGATCAAACGTTCATTCAGTGAATAGCCTTTTTGCATTACTGCTATAACCGTATTGGGTTCGACGTCTGCATTAGGCTGCATCGTCATCGCCTGGTGTTTCTCAGGATCGAATTTTTCGTTGAGCGGATCTATCTCTTCGATGTTGAGTTTTTCCATCATTTTCTGCAGAATGTTCATGGTCAACTCCATGCCTTCACGCAGACTCTCGGCACTGGCATCTTCTACCGCCAGCCCCAATGCCATACTGTCTAATACCGGCAGCAGTTCAGTGACAAACTTTTCGATACCGTATTTATGGGCATTTTCCAGATCTTTAGTATTACGGCGACGTAAATTGTCTATCTCTGCCTTGGCACGCAGGTAGGCATCCCAGTTCTCGCTGGCTTTTGCCTGTGCCTGTTCGAGCTGAGCCTCCAGGCTATCTGCATTTATTTCGGGTGATTCCAGTTTCTCCTCACCTTTATGCTCATCTTCAAGCATCTCCTGCTCAGCGCCTTCTACCTGGTCCATCACTTCTTCATTCTTTTGCTTATCTGCTGACATTTTGTATCTCTTAACTAAATTTGTTGATTTGAGGCAATCTATGGTGGCAAATCCATGTAATTCAAGGTCAAAAAAGGGGTTTTATTATATTATTTCGCGGCTGTTTACAGTTTCAGTGCATCACCCAGTAATTTTGCAGTGATATCGACAACCGGGATGACACGATCATAATTCATCCGTGCCGGACCGATCACGCCTAACACACCGACAGCTTTCCCTGCCACCGAATATGGCGCGGTGATGACACTGCAATCGCCGAGACCGGTAAAACCGGCCTCGTGTCCGATGAAGATCTTGACCCCTTCACCCTGGACACAGCGGTCGAACAGGCCTAGCATCTCGCGTTTCCTGTTGAATATCTCAAACAGATGCTGTAGTTGCTGTTGATCAGTATTGTTGTTGTAGCGAACCAGGTTACTTTCACCCTGAACGATAAAGTCCGGCCGCTTCACATCGTTGCCGGATAATGCTTTATCGGCAACTTCTACGGCCGTTTTCATCACACTATCGACGTCCTGCCGCGTTCGGTCCAGATCCAGCAGCAAGCTCTCCCTGATCTCGTGCACATCGCGCCCGGTGAACTGCTGATTGAGGTAGTTTGCGGCATGCTGTAACTCGTTCGCGCTGTACTCACGATCCAGGTGCAGGACCTTGTTCTGCACATCTTTTTCGTTGGTCACCATGATCGCCAGGATACGTTTATCCGGTAACGGTAAAAACTCGATATGACGTAATTTGGCATTCGTCTGCTTTGGCACAGTCACGATTCCCGCCATCTGCGTCATCTCAGACACCATCTGTGACGCATGATTGACCAGCTCACTCATCTCCATGTCAGGATCAAGCTGTGCCTGCAGGCGGCTGATCATCTTATCTTCGATCGGCTGCATTTCTAACAGGTTATCGACGAACAGTCGCAAGCCCTGCTCGGTCGGGATACGGCCGGCAGATGTATGCGGTGCAATCACCAGCCCTTTTTTCTCCAGCCCGCACATGACGTTACGTATCGTCGCCGGGCTGATATCCAGACCTGCATCCTGAGCGAGCTTCTTTGATCCGACTGGCTGTCCATCATCGATATAACTTGCCACCAGCTGCTTGAGCAGGATGGCTGCGCGTTCGTTGAGGACATGTGGTTTATTCAATGTATTCGTTCTGCTAATTTATTCTCTAGCACTCTATTGGGGTGAGTGCCAGCAAAAACAAGGATTATGGTAGTAAAGTATAAGATGGTCAAGATAGACAGAGCCAAAGAGAGACACGATGACCTGCATGCACAGGCGTTGCAGTAGACAACGCCTGTGCAGATATTTTTTTACACAGAATAACCAGACTGACAATACAACCCTGCACAACTTCTATGGAAATTATTTGTTTTTATGTCCGTATAGTTGTTAGCGTATAATGCAGATTTTGTAACACACTGGCCGTAACCGCTGTACACATGACAGATTCACCTACCGCTCGAATTCGTGAGATTCCGTATAACTATACGTCGTATTCTGATCGGGAGATCATAATACGGTTTCTCGGCGAAGAAAGCTGGCATATCATAGAAAAACTCCGTGGCTCACGCCGTACCGGACACTCAGCACGTATGCTATTCGAAGTGCTCGGCGATATGTGGATAATACAACGTAACCCCTACGTAAAAGACGATCTACTGAGTAATAAAAAACGCCGTGAATCGTTGATCGATGCCCTAAAGCACCGTTTGAAACAGGTAGAGTTACGTGCCGATGGCAATAGCGACGCGCTGGTACTGCACAGCAACTGCCTCGCGGCCGTACAGAACTTTGAACAGAGCTTACTGGCGCAGATCGCCTTACGTCAGAGTTGCAGGAAGAAACTAGGCCGGATCACATCAATTAATAACATCGATTTCAGTGGCCTGGCCCGGGTGGCACACTCCACTGATGCCACAGACTGGCGTATCGCCATGCCTTTCGTGGTGATAAAACCGGATACAGAACACGAAGTCGCTGCAATCGTACGTGCATGTATAAAGCTTGGCCTGACTATCATCCCTCGTGGTGGCGGTACTGGTTATACCGGTGGCGCGATACCGCTGCACTCGAATACGGCTGTAATCAATACCGAAAAGCTCGAAGCGCTAAGCAAGATCACACAGACAGAGCTCGCTGGCATAGAGGGCAGCCATCCGGTCGTCGAATGCGGCGCCGGCGTTATTACCCGCCGGGTTTCAGACCTGGCAGACAGTAACGGTTTAGCCTTTGCGGTCGATCCGACATCACAGGATGCGTCGACAATCGGCGGTAATATCTCGATGAATGCCGGCGGCAAGAAGGCGGTTATCTGGGGGACTGCGCTTGATAACCTGGTGTCCTGGCGCATGGTGACACCTGATGGTCTATGGATGGAAATCGAACGTGTCAACCATAACCTGGGCAAGATTCACGAACAGCAAGATGTCACTTTCAAGATCACGAGATATGACACAGACGGAAAAAGCATCATCGGCGATGCGGAGATCCTTTCCTTACACGGCAAGGATTTTCGCAAAGCAGGCCTGGGTAAAGATGTTACCGATAAATTCCTGTCCGGACTCCCGGGTATCCAGAAGGAAGGCTGTGATGGCCTGATAACGTCCGGGCGCTTCCTGCTACACAGGATGCCCGAGCATAAACGCACCATCTGTCTCGAGTTTTTTGGCAGTGATATCGCTGAAGCAGTGCCGGCGGTTGTCGAAGTAAAACAGCTACTCGATGATGATAAAGCGGTCTTACTTACCGGCCTGGAGCACCTGGACGAACGCTATATCAAAGCGATCAAATACACCACCAAGGCAAGCAGCACCGAAGGCGCATTTGCCGGCAGACCCAAGATGGTATTGCTGGCTGACATCGCATCAGATGATGAAGCGATGGTTAAAGCAGCCGCTGAAAGAGTCATCAAAACCAGCAAGAAGAGAAATGCCCAGGGGTTCATCGCAGTCAGCGCGGAAGCACGAAAACGTTTCTGGCTGGACCGCGCAAGGACCGCTGCCATCTCTGCGCACACCAATGCATTCAAGATAAACGAAGATGTCGTCATCCCTCTCCCGCGGCTGGCAGAATACAACCGCGGTATCGAATGTATCAATATCGAACAGTCTATCAACAACAAGCTAAAAATATGTGACGGCATAACACAGTACCTCGACAGCAACCTGAAAGATGCCGTCGAGGACGATGAATATGCCACCAGTACTGAAGCAGAGGAAATCATCCAGAAAAAATGTGAGACCGCCAGGCATCTCATCAGTACCAGGAAACAGCGCTGGGCCAACATCCTGCAGAATCTCGAATCCCCCGCTGCAGAAGTAAAAAGCCTGCTCCAGGAGAGCGAACAGGAAAGCATCAGGGACGGTGACCTGCTGATCGACCTGCTATTACGTCGCGACTGCATAATCTCCTACAGCGAAGAGATATACCGTGCGCTCAGTGAAATATTTTCCGGTCAGGATCTGAAACCTGTCCGCGAGAAATTCAAAAAGATACACCGAGACATCAAAGACGCCAAGCTGTTCGTTGCATTACACATGCATGCCGGTGACGGCAACGTACACACCAATATCCCGGTACACTCTGATAACTACAGCATGCTGCATGAAGCCGATAAGATCGTCGACAGGATCATGGCGTTAGCACAATCACTCGATGGTGTGATCTCTGGCGAACACGGCATAGGCCTGACAAAGATCCAGTACCTCGAAACTGAAAAACTCGAAGCATTCGCCAGGTATAAAAACGACGTCGATCCACAGCAGAACTTCAACAAAGACAAGTTATCAGCCTCATCCAGCCTTGAACTTGCATATACGCCGTCACTACGCCTGGTACAACAGGAAGCGATCATCCTGGAAGACAGTGCGCTTGGTGAATTAAACAACGAGATAAAAAACTGTCTGCGTTGTGGTAAATGCAAACCAAAATGCATGACTCATGTACCGCGTGCGAACCTGTACTATTCACCAAGAGACAAGATATTAGCGACCGGCCTGATTATCGAAGCGTTCCTGTATGAAGAGCAGACCCGGCGTGGTGTCTCACTGTCTCATTTTGACTCGATGAACGACATCGCTGACCACTGCACCACATGCCATAAATGCCTGAACCCCTGCCCGGTCAATATCGACTTCGGTGATGTATCGATCCAGATGCGCCACCTGCTGACCATGCATGGCAAAAAGAAAAGCAACCTGGGAGCGAAAGCAGCGATCGCGTTCCTCAATGTAAAAAATCCGCTCACCGTCAATACCATGCGTCTGCTTTTAGCACGTGGTGGCTTCAAGGCTATCAACACCGGTCACTTCTTCGCAAAAAAACTGGGGCTTCTGGGCAAGAAAAACCGGATACCACCGAGCACTACCGGTGCGGTGGCACAGACCACCCAGTTAGTTAACCTGGTTAGAAAACCGGTGCGTGTCAATGTACCTCGCAAGACCAGCCGGGCATTGCTGAACCTGGAAGATACGAATTACGTTTCCATAATCAGAGACCCTGATATCGATCATGATGATAGCGAAGCCGTATTTTATTTTCCTGGTTGCGGTTCAGAACGGTTATTCAGCCAGATCGCGATGGCGACATTGCACATGCTCTACCAGGCCGGTGTAAAAACCGTGCTACCACCGGGATACCTGTGCTGCGGCTATCCACAGAGCGCGGTAGGACAGCAGGATAAAAGTCGATCGATAACCACGGAAAACCGTGTACTGTTTCATCGCATAGCGAACACATTGAACTATCTCGACATCAAAACAGTGATCGTTTCATGCGGTACATGCATGGACCAGCTATTAAAATATGAATTTGAGAAAATATTTCCTGACTGTCGCCTGCTAGATATCCATGAATACCTGATGGAGAAAAACATTACCCTGAAAGATGGCACCGATAGCGAATACCTTTATCATGATCCGTGCCACACACCGATGAAACAATATAACCCGGTTACCGTGGCATCGAAATTAATGAATAAAGATGTCACCATAAGTGACCGCTGCTGTGGCGAGTCTGGAACCCTGGGTACGGCAAGACCGGACATAGCGGAACAGTTACGTTATCGAAAACGTGAAGAGCTGAAGCTGAACATCGACACTGTAACCGCTAACAATAATGTAAAAAAAGGTGAAGTCAAAATGTTGACTTCATGTCCGGCCTGCCAGCAGGGGCTGGCTCGTTATGCTGATGACACCGGTTT
>CBDUKK010000103.1:0-6412 GCA_965367795.1 uncultured Gammaproteobacteria bacterium | reverse complement strand
TTCTATCATGCCGGCCAGGTATGCGTGTCGGTGCAACGGGTGTATGCAGAAAAAACCATCGCACGCTCTCTCGCGAAGCGGATCGCCGAAGCCGGTGACCAGATGCAGATAGGCGACCCGACATTAGCCGACACAGAGATCGGGCCACTCATCCGGCATGCAGAGACCGACCGTATCGATGAATGGGTTCAGGATGCTATCGACAGAGGCGCCGAGCTCATCTCCGGTGGTAAAAAAGTATCTGACAGCTGTTACCAGGCAACGGTACTGTTTAACCCAGCTACTGATGCCATCATCTCGCAGAATGAGATCTTCGGTCCGGTCATCTGCATCTATGAATATGAAGACATCGATGATGCAATACAGCAGGCGAACAGTCTAGACGTCGCTTTCCAGGCGGCTGTTTTCTCGAAAAACATCGACACCTGCATGTACGCCTTCAGACAGCTCGACGCATCGGCTGTCATGGTCAACGATCACACCGCCTTCCGCGTCGACTGGATGCCCTTCGCCGGACTGAAACATTCAGGCCACGGCGTCGGCGGAATCCCGCATACCTTCAGAGACATGCAGATCGAAAAAATGATGGTGATCAGATCACCTTCTTTATAGAACCAGGGAAACAACTCATAAAAGGAAATAACATGGAAGTTAGAGCCACACTAAAGCCCGAACTAAACGGCACAAAGAAAACACCTTCAACATTATGGCGATCAACTGCTATGCGTAAGATACCGGTATGACAAGTCAAAGAACAAACGCCAGACAACCGTAGAACTCATCATTAATCGTTATAAAAATAACAGATAAATACGTTATCTTGATAATTCTTATAGCCGCCATACCTAACCAAAAAAACCTTCGCGAAAAGGTCTACTATTTCACTTCAGCATAATGGCCAGGTGAGCACAGTTTTATATATTCGACCTCATGCCAGACCGGTGTAAAAAATAGCAGGCTTGCCAGTTTCATCAGCTTGCTGATAAGGTAGTTCTATGGAGAATTTGATCGGCAAAATAATTTTTATCTCTGGCATGACCATCGAAATTATCTCAGCAGATGAAGAGCGATACGAATGTCGCAACATGACGACGAAAGAGACCGTGTTCATGAAAAGATCAGTTATCGAAAACGCTATCAAACTCGGTAAGGCCGAAGTAATAACACCACTGGATGATATCCAATGAACGCATATCATCAAACAGGACTGCTGGCAATTCACTGATACGCCATAGCGTGGTATGGTCTGCGACCTACGAGTACCTCCACCTGATGGAGAAAGGCTATGCCGAGTTGAAGGATATCCTGTTACTCTTCATCTATCTTGAACTGGGTGCGATGATCGGCATCTACTTTAAAACGCATAGACTGCCAGTACAGTTCCTAATCTTCATTGCCATCACAGCACTATCGAGACACCTGGTTATCGATGTGCAGCACGTATCAGACAGCTTCCACCTGTACCTGCTTCTCAGCATCTCTGGATCAATCGTACTGCTGAGCGGTGCGCTCATCATCCTGACTTATACGGCGAGTTGATTTGGCCGACCGGAAGATGATGTCGACCGGGATAAAAACGCCTAGATCCATATATCTCAGACCAGAAAAGGCCGCCTGATATGGCGGCCTTTTTTCTACTATTATCTATTTCGGACTTTTTTCTTCAGGCTTAATTTACGTTTTCCTTTTTCATTAGTGCTGGCATTATCCCTGCCCTGTGCTTTCGCCCGGCTTTTATCCCCGGGCCCTTTGCCGGCTTTTTTTCCAGCAGGTTTCCCGGATGCACCGCCTTTGTTTAGCGGAGAGATCTTTAGTTGCTGACCTGATACCCAGACTTTTTTCAGGGTGTACAGCAGTTCTTTAGGCATACCTTCTGGCAGGTCTACCGTACTATGGTCATCGTATATACTGATACGGCCTATATACTTGCTCTCTATATCCGCTTCATTTGCGATGGCACCGACGATGTTCCCGGGTTTGACCTCGTGATCATGCCCTACTTCGATACGGAAGCGCTCCATACCTTCATCGATTGCGCTGTCTCCTGGCTGGCGCTCTCTTCTTGGCGAGCGCTCACTATTACCCCGCTCTGCCCTGTCACGACGGGGGCGATCGTCTCTTTTGCGGCTATCTCTATTTCGCTCACGGCCCTGGCCACCCTTGTCCCATTCCTCACGGCTTTTCGATGTTCTCTGAGGCTTGCTCGTTAACAGGAACTCGTTATCACCCTGCATCATCTTTGCAAGTGCCGCAGCAATCTCTAGCGCTGGCACATTATGTTCATGTGAATATTGCTCGATCATCTGAGAGAACATGCCGGTATCTTCATTCTCCAGTGCATCAGAAATACGCTGTTTGAACTTGTCGATACGTTTGTCATTAATCACCTCTGTGGAAGGTAATTCCATGATCTCGATCTTCTGCCTGGTCGCTCTTTCGATATCATTGAGCATACGTTTTTCACGTGGTGCAACAAACAGGATAGCATCGCCGTGGCGGCCGGCACGGCCAGTACGCCCGATACGATGCACGTAAGATTCCGTGTCATGCGGTACATCATAATTCACCACGTGAGAGATCCTTTCTACATCAAGTCCACGAGCGGCTACGTCGGTAGCCACCACGATGTCGAGCTTTCCTTTCTTTATATCGTTGACCGTACGTTCACGCATATTCTGCGCGATATCACCGTTAAGGGGAGACGCCGCATAACCACGAGCCTTAAGCTTGTCCGCCAGTTCTACCGTTGAATTTTTTGTGCGCACGAAGATGATCATGGCATCGAAATCTTCTGCTTCGAGGATACGGGTTAAAGCATCCAGTTTATGTATGCCACTGACCGGCCAGAAGCGTTGGCGAATGGTATTCACCGTCGTGGTCTTTGTCTTGATCGTGATCTGTTCAGGATTATTCAGATACTTGGTCGCGATACGACGTATCTGTGTCGGCATGGTCGCTGAGAACAGCGCGATCTGCCTTTCATCGGGCGTTTGTTCGAGTATCCACTCAACATCATCGATAAAACCCATACGAAGCATTTCATCGGCTTCATCGAGCACCAGTGCGTTTAGATTACCGAGCTTCAATGTGCCTTTACGGATATGGTCCATCACTCGACCGGGCGTACCTACGATGACATGGACGCCACGTTTCAATGCACGGATCTGGCCACTGTAATCCGAGCCGCCATAGACTGGCAGCACATGGAAACCTTTCATGTAGGTGGCATATTTCTGAAACGCTTCAGCGACCTGAATCGCCAGTTCACGTGTTGGTGCCAGTACCAGAAGCTGCGGATCTTTTTGCTTTAGATCCATGTTCGAAATCAATGGCAATGCAAAGGCGGCAGTCTTACCAGTACCGGTCTGCGCCTGGCCGATAATATCTCTGCCTTCGAGCAACAACGGAATAGTCTGCGCCTGGATAGGTGAAGGAGATTCATAACCTACTTCGTTCAATATTTTAAGAAGTGATTTATTTAACGCTAAATCACTGAACGTGACTGTCACGTCAGCGCTGGTGTCTGTGCTCATGTTAATACCTGGCAATAAATGCCTGAAAATAGATGGATGGAAAACGCCGTGATCTACCTACCCCGGGTAAATCGATAGGCCCTGCCACCTCATCCAGGCAGACCTTACAGGTCCCCAGCATATTGTGAATTTGAGCCGAAAGAAGACGAACTGCGTGCATTATCCACTATATTAGAGAAATATAATACTCTTTTTTATAGAAAAAACACGTGGTTACACAAAACCCATCCTCAAATAGCGGTACACTTAGCCGCCTGAGCTCCATATTTTCGCCCCAGCAGGCCGCCATGATCGATTCCCGTGACACAAGATAGTCTGAACCCGAAACACTTTGAAATACATATAAAGGCCAGCGTAGCAGGACAGACCGCCCTCGACCTGCTGGCTGAAAACGCGCCTGTCAGTAAGCAAAAGATCAAGAAGGCGATGCAGAATGGTGCTGCCTGGCTGGAATCCTCGAATGGCATCCACCGCTTAAGGCGCGCAAAAAAACAGCTCGGTGAAAACGACTTCGTTCATCTCTATTATGATGCAGCGATCCAGGGCTGTACGCCGACGGCTGCAGAGCTGGTCGCCGATGAAGGTGAATACAGCATCTGGCACAAGCCCTATGGTATGTATTCTCAAGGCACGAAGTGGGGAGACCATTGCACCATCTACCGTTGGGCAGAACAGCATTTAAAACCACAGCGGCCCGCTTTCACTGTGCACCGGCTGGATCGCGCGGCCAGCGGACTGATGATACTGGCGCACACCAGGAAGATGGCACGAGTCTTCTCAGCGATGTTTAAAAACCGTAAGATTCAGAAACGATACAGAGCCAGCGTTGAAGGCAAACTCGATGGCATAGACCTGCCCTATACCATCAGGACGACTATAGATGACAAACCTGCCGTGTCCAGGATCATCTCTCTGCAGCAACAGGATAAGAACACCACGGTGACGATAGAGATCGAAACCGGACGCAAGCACCAGATACGCAGGCAGCTGTCCGAAATGGGCTTCCCGATCGTCGGTGACAGGTTATATGGTACCGGCAAGTCTGAAGATGATTTAAAATTGCAGGCCGTGACCCTGAAGTTTAACTGCCCGATCACCGACCAGGTACGGGAATACGAGAGTAAAGACTAACATCACCAGGCGAAATAAAAATGAGCACTGAACAGAACTCGATGCCAACAGCAAAAGTTATCTATATCCTTTTGATCGTCGGTACCATCGTCGGCATCACCGGCATCATCGGGCTGATCATGGCCTATGTGATGAAAGACGGTTCTGATGACTGGATACAGAGCCATTACCGGTTTCAGATACGTACCTTCTGGATCGGCCTTTTATATTCGATGACAGGCGTGTTGCTGATAAACATCGGCATCGGTTTTTATGTCCTGCTGTTTGCCTTCGTCTGGCTGATCGTGCGCTGTACCAAAGGCTTGAAGCAGCTGGAGAACAGAGAGCCGGTAAAAAATCTTGAGAGCTGGTTTTTCACATAAAGCGCATGTGAGAAAATTATCATGCAAAAAAACATTCAGCTAAGGCATGAAGAACACAGACGTTCCAACGTAAAATTCCCGCTATCCATCCTCGCAAACGATATAAGCAGCCCGCTCAATGTTGGCGGTCTGTTTCGCCTCAGCGATGCACTGGGCATCAAAAAGTTATACCTGTGCGGTGACACACCGATTCCACCAAACACAAAGATAAACAAGACATCACGCTCAACTGAAAAACATGTGACGTTCGAATACCAGGCCGACGCAGAAACACTGGTGACATCATTTAAAACCTCGGGCATATTGATAGTTTCTCTCGAGATAACCTCATCCAGCGTCGCAATCAGTTCGCATGATTTCACGAAAACCTTAAGCGGGAAAAAACCTGTCTGCCTGATCATCGGTTCTGAGAATACCGGGGTCAGCGCAAGCCTGCTCTCACTATCAGACCTTAGCGTTCATATCCCGATGTATGGCAACAACTCGTCGATGAACCTGGTCTCTGCTACCAGCATCGCTTGCTTTGAAATAACGCGCATCATGCAAAAGGCTCAGGTTCTTACGAAGTAGATACGAGACTCTGCGGCTTCAGGTAGTGAAGTAGATTAGTATAAAACCATGCATCGAGACCGTTACCGGAAGATAAACCTGAGCCCCAGAGAAAGCATCGATAGCTCAGGGTTATCAGACTGAAAAGACTCCCACTCTGCAGCGACCAGCAATTCCTTGGTAAAAGCATAAGACGCTGCCAGTGCGTAGGCAGCATCGGTACCGTCACTGCTACCTTCTGTAGTATTCACACCCAGGTCTGCATCCCAGTTCAGCACGCCAAGTTTTGCCATCATGTTCACCTTTTTACTGAGCGGGTACATTCCGACAGCATAAGCGCCGAATCCTTTCATACTGACCGACGCACTGGCAAATGTACCGGGGCTTACTTCTATCGCACCGATACTGGCCTCTGCAAAGTTATAGATACTGGCCTCGGCAGCAAAATATTTATTGAACGAGTAGCCGCCGTAAAGCTTGCTACCCGTTCCATTTTCATCGAGACTGCCGCCGCCTAACGAGCTCAGGTCTGCTTCATAGAAAGCGGTACCCACACCGAAACCGACATAGGGATCTGCCGCTGCCGTCGATACCCATAGCAGCGATGCGTTAACTAGCATTATAGATAGTACAAGAAACCTCATATATTGCTCCTAATAATTAATTTGCATTGGTGCGTATTTACTCGCCAGATAATAACATTTATAGCCTACGATGGATCGGAGATACTTTTATTTTCTCTTCTTGGGCAATGATTCGTACATCGCTGCAGAGACCACGACCAGGCCACCGGCAACGACATTCCAGGTCAACCATTCACCGAGGATGATAGCCGCA
>CBDUKK010000102.1:0-6428 GCA_965367795.1 uncultured Gammaproteobacteria bacterium | reverse complement strand
CCAGGGGTTTTAGCAACAGGTAGATATAATCTTCAAACACTTCGAAACTGGGTGGATGCCGGGTGCGTTGCGCTTCGATAATCGCAATGCTATCAAGGGCAAACTGTTCGCTGAGAAAGGCCTGTTCTTCATCGGCATGCTCATCATATAGGTCTACCCAGATCCAGCTCTCCGCTTGTTCTTGCCATTGCTGCAACAGTTCCTTGCCGCCGATCTGTGTGCTATTACCGTGACATAACATGAGCTGCATCATGGTGATTCTCCATTGTTTTTAATTGTCATCTTGTGCTTTTATCTGTTCAAAACCGCTGCGTAAATGCAGGTCGCGTTGCGGGAATGGGATCTCGACACCGTGTTCATGGAAGCGGTCCCAGACGCCGAGCAGGACTTCACTCAATACATTGCCACGGCCGTTGCTCGGATCATCGATCCATAAGCGCAGTTCCAGGTCGACGGAACTGTCGCCAAAGCCTTTCATCAGGCACCGTGGTTCCGGGTTGCTTAAAATACGCGGCGTGACACTAGCGGCTTCGACGCAGAGTTTCATCGCCAGGCGGACATCTGCCTTATATGAAATACCGATGGGTATTCTAAGGCGCACCAGGTTGTCGCTGTATGACCAGTTCTCCACGCGTTCGGTGATCAGGATCTCATTTGGGATCAGGTGCTCGATGCCGTCACGGGTGATCACTGAAACATAACGCGCACCGAGGTGGTTGATCCAGCCAAAAGTTTGACCTACGGTAATTACATCACCGGGTTTGATGGAGCTGTCCATTAGCAGGATGACGCCACTAACCAGGTTGGAGAATATCTTCTGCAGGCCAAAACCCAGGCCGACACCGAGTGCGCCACTGAAGATGGCGAGTGCGGTGAGGTCGATGCCGACAGCAGAAACCGTGATCAGGATGGCTGCGGTGATCAGGGCGAGGTGCAGCAGTTTGACGCTGAGTACTCGCATCGCCGGGGTGACGCTTTTTGATCCCGTGAGCTGTCGGTCAAGGAAGGTGACCAGTACTTTGGCCAGCCAGAGTGATAGCCACAATGATAGGCCAGCTTTGAGAATCACCAGTGGTGTCAGGCGTACTTCACCAAGGGTTATCGACATGCTGTCGAGAAATGCCAGTGTTGGTGTCAGGCCGTCGAAAATGTTCAGGATGGCCACGGTCCAGGCAACGACGGCTATGATACGAGCGATGACATCGTTATTCAGCAGTTTAGAAGCGATACGTATCAGCAGCCAGGCACTGAGCAGACTGACGACCGGGGTCAGGAGATCATGCGGTTTGTTCAGATACTGATAGACCTGGACGGCGATCCACTGCAGCATCAGCCACATCAATGTGTTGGCAAATTCGTTGAGCGTCGTCAGCAGGTTGCTGACATTGCTGATGCTGCCGCTGATCGTGCGCAGGCGCACGAGCAAGCGCTGGAACTGGGGTGTTACGAGCCAGCGTGCAAGGACGAAAACCGACAGGATCACAGCAAGCTGTATCCAGAAGTCTATAGAGATGGACGATGCCTGAAGCTCATTCATCTTTTCGAGGATGAATGTTTTTATTTGCGCGAGTTCTGGCAGATCTGTCATACAGGTTTCACATTGACTACCTTTATATATACCCGATTATGTGTCACTTTAATATCAGATGCTATATCTTTCACATTTTTTGTTTGGCGGGTGAGATGCGATCGTTACTGGTAACTTCCAGCCCTTACCCGTTATTTAATTGTTGAAAGTTTTGTCTTTACTCGTGAGCAATTGGTTTATCGGTGAACAGGTAATCTTTCAGTTCTTTATCGAATGATGGATCTTTGCGGCGGATCCATTCCAGTACCATCGCTGCATGTTCTTTTTCTTCGTCACGATTATGCGCAAGAATGGCCTTTAGTTCAGAATCCTTGCAGGCATCGACTCGTTGGTTGTACCAGTCTACCGCTTCCAGCTCTTCCATCAATGAAGTGATCGCGCGGTGCATGTCTCTGGTTTCATCAGTTAGTTCTTGCAGTGGTTCGTGGTAGCCTTCGTTTGACATTTGTTTCTCCCGTTTATCTATATTCGTCGTTGATGCATGGATGGTTTGCCTGTGATATGGCCATGCTTGGTCTTTTTATACTCTCGGTGTAGATTGTAAACTCATGTGTGGTCGAAGCCTAGCTTGTCGGGTGATGTTTTAGTCTTTTTTATGAACGACACATAATTACTCGTTATTGCTTTACTTGTTATTACCGGCAAATAATGATTCACGAGCAACCTCCATTATGGCGGATACCACAGGGTGCAGCACTCGGCGTTCAACAGAGATGGCATAAAAATGTTCCTGTACTTCATCAATTCGACCTATACAGGCGACTCGATATTGTGCTTCTACTTCTTCCTCGATAGCAGTCGGTGCGATAAAAATACCTGCGCCTTCTTGCCCGAAAGCCTTCATCAGTGCGCTATCATCGAACTCTGCTACAACACGCGGATAAATCCGAAGCTTGTCTAACCATTGGTCAAGGCCTGAACGCAACTGATTGTCGCTGCTCGGCAACAGTAGTGGCGCTCTATCCAGGCATTGCGGAAAAGCACCTTGCAGATCCTTTTTTAATTTTTTCGTGGCAAAAAAGCTGACACCGCACTGACCTAGTTTATGACTATATCCCCTGGCACTAACCGTTGGCGGGATGGGCCGATCTGCCAGTACTATATCGAGACGGTGTACTGCCAGTTCGGCTAACAATGAATCCAGGCTGGATTCCCGGCAGATCATGCGTACAGGTTCTGACATCTTTAGAGCCGGCTCAAGGATGCGATGCGTGATTGATTTAGGTACAACATCGACCACACCAACCCTTAATGTCTGCGGTAGACGGGCAGGTAACTGATGTATGAACTCTTCCAGTTCGCCACCCAGGGAAAAGATTTCATCAGCATAGCTCAAAACCAGTCTTCCGGTTTCGGTGAGCGCCAGGTTGCGCCCGGCCTTTTCGAACAGGATGATCCCCAGGTAGTTTTCCAGCAGGGTAAGCTGCCCGCTGATGGTCTGTGGTGTCAGGTGTAGCTTTTCGCTGGCGCGTGCAATGCTGCCCTCTTTGGCGACCACCCAGAAATAATGCAGATGTTTGTAGTTGACCATGGCGTTTTTGATACTTCGTTATTTACGAACATTATAACAATAATATTCGACTTTTCATGCTTTTTGATCATGCTTATTATGTCTGCTCACAGGTATTTGTAACATTACAGCTGAGGTGGCTATGCAGATAGATATTCAAACACGCGGTTTTTCTTTAACCGACGCTTTGTACAGTTATTCGCAACGGCGTGTACTGGGTGCCATGGCATACATAAGTGGGCATGTTAACCGGGTTGTTATCCGTTTATCAGACATCAACGGTCCACGCGGCGGTGCAGATAAATGCTGCCGTATTCAGATAGCGCTGGCGGGTATACCTGCTGTGGTGGTAGAGGATACAGAAGTCAACATGTATGACGCTATAGATCGTGCAGTAGATCGTGCAAGACGAACCGTAGTAAGAAAAGTTGACCGACAGCTAACACTGCACAAGCAGCGTGAGCCGTTTGTATTCGATGAAGAGTAGATAAATTATTTTAGAGGTAAACATTATGAAATATTCAGTAAACACCATTACAAATGAGAGTCAGGCTTCCACGTTTGCCACTAACAAGGTGATACGTAATACCTACTCATTGTTATCGATGACCTTGATGTTCAGCGCACTGACGGCTGGCGCTTCTATGGCTCTAAACTTGCCCCATCCCGGGCTGATACTGACGCTAGTCGGTTACTTCGGCCTGTTATTTCTAACATCAAAATTCCGTGATACTGGTCTGGGGCTGGTATTCGTGTTTGCCCTGACCGGGTTTATGGGTTACACCCTGGGGCCGATTCTGAATGCTTATATGGGCATGGCTAACGGCTCACAGATCGTGACCACAGCCATGGCTGGTACAGGTGCGATCTTCCTTGGCCTGTCCGGTTATGCGTTAACCTCGCGAAAAGATTTCAGCTTCATGGGCGGCTTCCTGGTTACAGGTATCCTGGTAGCATTTTTAGCGGGGCTGGGAGCGATGATCTTCGAGATGCCTGGCCTGTCGCTAGCGGTATCTGCCATGTTTGTTCTCCTTATGTCGGGACTTATCCTGTATGAGACCAGCAATATAATTCATGGTGGCGAGACCAACTATATTATGGCTACCGTTACCCTGTACGTATCGATATTTAATCTCTTTACCAGCCTGTTACATCTGCTGGGTTTCATGAGCGGTGATGAATAGCGGTATTACTTTATAGTTCACGAAGGTAGAATAGACGGGTAAAATATTTTAGAAACTGGTACATGGATGTACCGAGGAGCTATGACCTGATATGAGCAACAAAAACCGCACGATGAATCCTCCGATGCCCGAGCACAAGCCGCGGCCCATGGTCGACCTTCTGGTCAGTATCATTATTCCCTCGGCAATCCTGATGAAACTCAGCGGTGCTGATGATCTTGGTGCCAGTGGTGCGCTGATCGTCGCCCTTGCCTTTCCCCTGGGCTGGGGTCTGTTCGAATTATTCAAGTATAGAAAATTCAATTTCATTGCACTGCTTGGTCTGGTCAGCGTGTTACTGACCGGTGGCATAGGGCTTCTGAAATTAGACCCGCAGTGGCTGGCTGTGAAGGAGGCTGCTATTCCAGGCCTGATCGGTATCGCAGTATTGATATCGACATATACCCGTTATCCATTGATCAAGACACTGCTGTATAACCCGGCCGTTATAAACACGGAAAAGATACAGCAGAAGCTCGATGAATATGGCAGTAACGAAATATTTGAGAGCCGTTTGCAAAGCGCGACTTACTTGTTGAGTGCGACCTTTCTTTTTTCAGCGGTGATGAATTATGTGCTCGCTAAATGGATCGTTGTCTCGCCGGCCGGTAGCGCTGCTTTCAATGAAGAGCTCGGCCAGATGACGTTGCTCAGCTACCCGGTGATCGCTATCCCCTCTACGATAATGATGATGGCAATTTTTTATTTCCTCTGGCGAACGATCCAGGGTGCTACCGGGCTCGCCCTGGATGAGATACTAGCGACAGATAAAAAGTGATGATGCGCTCTAGCTATTCAGGTCAAAACCCGAATATTCGATTCCAGATAATAAAGCCATATCACGATGCCAGGTAGCAAGATCGTTTTTATTGAATCTATTTAGATCATCATGTCCGCAGGCACGGGCCATTACTTTCATCAGCTCGACAGAAGCGTCAAAAAAGTTATGTAATTGTGCAGATGATTTTTCTATATCTATTTTTTGCCGTAGATCTTTTTTCTGGGTAGCGATTCCCGCAGGGCAATTATTGGTGTTGCATATTCTCGCTGCCACACAACCGATGGCCTGCATCGCGCTATTTGATATGGCAACGCCATCTGCGCCTAGCGCCAGTGCTTTCACGAAATCTGTGGGTACTCGCAAACCACCGGTAATGATAAGCGTAACCCGGCCACTTGCTCCCTGGTTATCGAGATAGCGACGCGCCCTGGCTAATGCCGGGATGGTCGGTACGCTGATATGATTTCTAAACATTTCAGGTGCTGCACCTGTACCGCCACCACGGCCATCTAAAATTATGTAGTCGGCACTGGCATCAAGCGCAAATTGTATGTCGTTTTCAATGTGATTTGCGCTGAGCTTGAAACCGACAGGGATGCCACCGGTGACTTCTCTAACCCGGTCAGCAAAGCGTTTAAAATCAGATACCGAGGAAAGATCTTTAAATGCGGGCGGGGATATCGCCGGCTGGCCTTCGGGTATGCCTCTGACCTGGGATATCTTGCCAGTGTTTTTGGTACCAGGCAGGTGACCACCGGTACCTGTTTTTGCTCCCTGGCCACCTTTGAAGTGAAAGGCCTGTACTTTTTCTAACAGTTCTTCTCTATAGCCAAAGCCAGCACTCGCATACTCATAGAAATAGCGAGAGTTCGCTTGCTGTTCTTCAGGCAGCATGCCACCTTCACCTGAACAGATTCCGGTGCCCGCAAGTTCTGCACCTTTGGCCAATGATATCTTGGCTTCTTCAGAGAGCGCACCAAAACTCATATCAGAAACAAACAGGGGTATTTTCAACCTTAATGGCTTCATCGCTTCTGGCCCGATGATCAGTTCTGAAGCAATACTTATATCTTCCATGAGAGGTTTTGTCGCCATCTGAGCGACCATTATCTGTATCTCATCCCAGTGCGGCAGTTCATGGCGGGGTACACCCATCGAAGTCATCGGTCCATGATGCCCCGATTTGGACAAACCATGCCTTGCAAGCTGATGGATGAATTCGACTGTAGGTTCTTCTGGCGTGGCAACTGCAACCGGGCTATCAGACGCTTGTGTTTTTCTGCCCGGACCTTCTGTGCCGACATCTTTGTCAGCAAACTGTTTATG
>CBDUKK010000101.1:0-6436 GCA_965367795.1 uncultured Gammaproteobacteria bacterium | reverse complement strand
AAATCACTTTTGCATTCTCCCGATAGTGATGGCTAACCGTTTGTTAATTTTGTAAATATTGGGCAAGATGCCTGCCAATATGAAATGGTCGATCATCAAGAAAAATATACGCTACAAGGGGTTCTTCAAACTGACTGAAGTCGAGCTGCAGCATGACCTGTTCGCCGGTGGCAAAAGCCCCGTTCTCGTTCGCGAGATAATAGACAGGGGACATGCTGTTGCTGTCCTGCCTTACGATCCGGTTCGCGATGAGGTGGTTCTGGTAGAGCAGTTCAGGATAGGTGCCGGTGGAGACAGTGAGGGCCCGTGGCTCATCGAAGTGATCGCCGGTTACCGGGAGCCCGGGGAGTCCGCAGAGGAGGTTGTGCATCGTGAGGCACTCGAAGAAGCCGGGTGTCAGCTGTGTGATGTCGAGCTCATGCACAAGTGTTACTCCAGCCCGGGCGGTTCTAATGAGCGCGTGTCTTTATTCTTTGCCCGTACTGACAGTTCGAAAGTCGGTGGCATTCATGGCCTGGACGAAGAGGGCGAAGATATACGGGTCCATGTCGTCAGCAGCCAGCAGGCTTTTGACTGGCTGGATAGTGGGCGTATCGATTCTGCCATGCCGATCATCTCCTTGCAGTGGTTCAGGGTCAACCGTGAGCGCATACGGCAGCAATGGCTGTAAATCTTTTTCGCAGAAATCTTGAAATTCATTCACCATCCAGCCAGGATTGCAATAGTGTCACCGTGCCTGGCTGCAGGTCACTTGATCTATCGTACTCCAGCTCTCTATATAAGTTGTTTTTATCCATCGATATTAATTCAAGCTTAAATAATACCTGGATAATTAACAGTTATAGCGGGCATCAGGGTTTATAATATGAGGAGAAATCGTTAAAAAATGAAACTGGAGCGGCAGGAATCAGTTGACATACATCAATGTCAGGCATTATAACTCTTGTACTATCCAGTATTGAAAACTGGTTTTTAGCCAGTAGTTCACAGGAACATTAATGATTCTGTGATGTTTTTCAATTAACGTTCCGTGGAGGATATGAGATGAAATTAATACTGACAGCGACAGCTGCAGCGATACTGATTGTTTCGACATCGGCAAGTGCATGGTGGAATGACAACGGCAGTAGCAGCAATAACTGGAATAATAACAACCGATGGAATAATGATGGTTATGGATCCGGGTACGGTGATGGCTCTGGTGATGTGGACGGTGATGTCGACGGCAGCTTCAACTTTAATATGAGTGGTAATGCACGCGGCAGCGGCCGTGGTGATGCCCGTAATCAGTATTATGGTAATGGCTCCAACAACTGGGACAACCGTTGGGATAACAACAGTGGTTACAATAGTAATAACGGTTATTATAATCGCCCTTATTACGGTCCAGGTCCCGGTTATTATGCACCGCCACCTGCAGCCCCGGCAGCACCAGCGCAACGATAATCGACGTTTAGATCATCGTAATAAGCAGGTTGAATATTCAACCTGCTTATTACTCTACATTTTTACCAGCGGCGGAATAGAAGGAAGCGGGATCGCATCATGAGAAAAGCAGTTGTGATAGACATAAGAAAACAGCATATAGGCATCATCCAGTCATTAGTGCAGGAGTTCGAACAGCATCGACTGCCAAGACTGTTCAGGATTAAAGACAAACTTGATAGAGGGGAAGCTATCAATGACGTGGATTTTGAATGTCTATGCAGGGAGATCAAAGATGCCGGGCTCGCCATGCATATGACGGTCAACTACCCGGAGTTACAGGAGTTCTGTTTATCGATGTCGCACCTCTACAAAGAGATCTGTGACGAAGCGCTGGATAACGAGCAGCGCTGATGTTCGTCTTTTATAGTCGGCAATTCACCTCCTCGCGGCCTTTTTCCTGTTCTTATCTCTGACCCTGTTCTAATACCCAGCGGATAGCGCGATGTGTCAGTTCGTGAGCTGATGACAGGCTGAGTTTCTTCTTGATATGAGCCTGGTGGGTTTCTATCGTCTTAACACTCAAGTTCAGCTGTACCGCCATTTTACTGGTGGCAAGTCCCTGGCCAATCATCTCAAACACCTGAAGTTCGCGGTTAGATAAGGCATCGATATCACGTTTGTCTTCACTGCTGCTGACCATGTTGTTCAATATGCGTTCGGTCATATGCTCGCTCAGGTAGACCTTGCCATTGAGTACCTGCCGGATGGCCTGGATGATCTTGTCCTGTGCCTCCTGCTTGTTGATATAACCCCTGGCGCCCGCGGCCAGTACACGCTCTGCATACAGTGACTCTTCATGCATCGAGGCGACCAGCATCAGCATGTCGCTGTCCCTGGCTTTTATATGTTCTATCAGGTCAAGACCGCTGCCGGATGCCAGTGACAGATCGATGATGGCAAGGTCTGGCGTTATCGATTCGATCAGTTTAAGCGCTGTCGCCATGTCAGCTGCTTCGCCGCAGACTTTGAGGTCTGGTGTGTCCCCGATCAGCTGGGCGAAACCTGCGCGCACCAGGGGGTGGTCATCGACGATCAGGATCTGTGCCATCAGCGGGCCTGCTCCTGCTGGGTGAGCGGGAACCGGCAACTGACTTTTGTGCCACGCTCACCGGCCGGGTTGATGGCTATCTCACCGTCGAACAGGCCGCAGCGATGCTTCATGATATTTAATCCCAGGCCTGCTGTACCCGCGATATCGGTTGGTATACCGATGCCGTTATCGATTATCTCCAGCAGGCCATGATCATCTTCCACCCTTAGTGATACATCTATCCGGCTGGCATCAGCATGTTTGACGGCATTGTTCAGTGATTCCTGCACGATACGGTAGAGGTGGGTGGCAGTGGCATCATCGAACAAAAGAACGACATCATCGATCTGCAGTTTTATCGGTATCTGGCTCTGTTGCTGTATGGTTTCTGTTATCTCCTGTAGTGAGATCATGAATCCATCAGCATATATCTGTATCGGCATCATGCCACGAGACAGCGCGCGGACCTGGCTCATAGCTTCGTTCAGTCCGCTTGCCAACTGGCTGGCCAGTTCATGTTCCGGTTTGGTGGCTTTATTCAGCAGGCTCTGTGCAAGCATGCTTAGCCCGGTGAGCTGCTGGCCGAGCCCGTCATGCAGCTCTTCACCGATACGTTGTTGTTCTCGTGCCGGGATGGCAAGCACTTCACGCTGCAGCTTCTGCTGGGTGCTAAGATCCATGATCAGGCCGGCAAACAGGTGGCTATGTGTCAGGGAAATTTCTCCTATAGACAGGTATATCGGGAACTGGCTGCCGTCTTTTCGCTGGCCAATCAGTTGCCGGCCGGTTCCAATGATTTGTTTGATACCGGTGTTCAGGTATTCGGCGATATAACGATCGTGCTGCTCACGGTGCGGCGCGGGCATCAGCTGCTTGATATTTTTACCTAGCAGTTCCCTGGAGGTGTATCCGAACAGTGCTTCTGCGGCCGGGTTCATAAACTGGATGATGCCGTGTGTGTCGATCAGGAATATCGCCTCGTGCGCGGTCTTCGCCAGCGTATGAAAAGTCTCGGCCTGTTGTGCGACCTTACGAGCGAACGGCCGGGTTATGCGGAAGAACATCGCGCTCGCAAGTATGGCGACGAGCAGGATCAAGGTGGCAGCTATACCGCCCGAGCGCATGAATTGTGCTTCGAGCTGGTTCAGGTCAACGCTGCCTGTTGTATTGAAACCTGCCGTCTCAGTGAGCCCATAATATAAGGACAACATAGAAACGCCGGTCACCAGCAATGTCGCTGTGAGCATGATGGTGGCGAGCAGTATGAATGTGTAAGTCGTTTTCACGTTTTGTTAACAATCTGGTGATATAGTCGCAATATTATTCGAAGAACGCCTTATACAGGTATCAGGTAATCCCCGATAGTCTACCCGCAATTTACAGGCCATGCTAACGGCAGATGTCATCGTCAGGCTGAAATGAGAGGAAAATGTAATGCAGTTACATAAAGCAATATCTAGTGAAGCATCTATACCCGCAGCAAACGGGTCAAGTGAGAGCGAAGGCGTAGGTTATGCCCAGCCATCACTTGAAGTGTTATCCTGCAAGAACTGTAATGTCTGTGGTAACTGCCTCGTCGAACAGATGACTATAAGCCTCGGCCACTCCTACCAGCTGATGAAAAATAGAAAAGTCTATCTTCGTGGTGAGCACATCTTCCGCGCGGAGGATGAGGCTGAAGCATTATATGTAGTCAGCAGCGGTTCGGTAAAATCTTATGTCATCATGGAGGATGGTGAGGAGCAGGTGCTGAGTTTCTACCTTGCCGGTGACGTTGTCGGCCTTGATGGCATGGGTGCTGATTCCTATATTTCTTCAGCCGTTTCGCTTGAGACAACCACGATCTGCAAGCTGCCGCTTAGCAACCTGCGGGATGCAGACCTTGGCAGGGGATTTCTTAACCTGGTATCGGACTGCCTGATACGCGATCATAACCTCATGCTGATGCTGGCCAGGAAAGATGCTGACGGTCGTATGGCCAGTTTCCTGATAAATATTTCAAAACACTTCAAAAAACATGGTCAGTCGGCCGATGTATTTGAGCTGACGATGACACGCCAGGATATCGCGAACTATCTTGGACTTGCTATCGAAACTGTCAGTCGAACACTGAGAAGGTTTCAGGACAGCGGAATGCTGGTGGTCACGCGGCGTAAGATTCAGATCTATGATTTTGACTGCCTGCGGGAGATAGCGGGAACCCAGGTGACACGTTGATTCTAGGCGGATTTGAGGCTGGGGGAGGTCGTATGCAGGTGGTGCCCGGTTTTTTCAAGACATAAGTCAAGAACTGCATATTCATGACTTGCGTTGTTGCTACACAGATTTTATATTCTATAGCCAGAATGTTTGCCAATCTTAACCCCGCCTTTAGCTGCAACCGTGAACAAAACATTGCAGGTCTAAACTCATGCGGACGATCTATATTAACCAGACCTCATATAGACAGGACTGATGTGGTTTAAATCTTTCAACGAAGTAAAGCTTATCCGATGAATATCATTGCTGCAGACGTTGGCGGTACAAAAACGCGGTTGATCTTTGCCGATGCGGATGAGCCGGGCAAGGTGTTATTTGAGGCCCGCTACGTCAGTGGCGAATTTGATAGTTTTGAGCCACTGCTGGAAACTTTTATCCACGATAGCGGCTCGACGGTGAGCCAGGTTGAGTCATTGACGCTCGCGCTTCCGGGGCTGGTCACAGACAGTTCTGCACGTCTGACCAACTTGCCATGGGTCATCGAAAAGCAGGTGTTGAAAGATGCTTACGGTATCAAAACCGTGTCTTTCATGAATGATTTTCAGGCTTCTGCTTTAGGTACCGGTCAGCTGCAGAAAAAAGATCAGCTTGTTTTAAACACAGGCATATCAAAAGATGGTGATTTGAACGATAATGCTACCAGGGTAGCAGTGGGTGCGGGAACAGGACTCGGTGTCGCATGGGCGCAGGATGATGAAGGCGTGGCACATGCCTATGATACCGAAGGTGGTCATATCGATTTTGCACCAGTCGATGATACCCAGATCAGGCTGCTGCAGTTTTTACAGAAACGTCATGACCACGTCTCGTATGAAAGGATCCTGTCCGGTGACGGCCTGGTATCACTCTACGAGTTTTGTGCCGGTGAACAGGGCAACGAGGTAAAGCGCGACCAGATCACAGCTGAATGGGTGAATGATCAGTCGCCGGATAATGCCATGGCCGACAAAGCCATGATCCTGTTCGTACAGATCTACGGGTCATATATCGGCAACATCGCGATGTTATTTAAACCATATGGCGGCATCTTCATCACCGGCGGTATCGCGGCAAAGATGGTCGAGCGGATGCAGTCTGAAGAATTTATTAATGCTTACCTGAACAAAGGAAGAATGCGTACCCTGGTCGAGCAGATAGCTGTCTATCTGGTCACCGATGAACGAATAGGGGTGCTCGGCGCCATGTCAGAAGCAGTTAAAACACAACGGGTAAAGAAATGAGCGAGACCACGAATACACAATCCAAACATTATCGTTATTACACCGATGCAAACACCGGTACAGAACTGACACGTAAAACCTTAGTGCTGGTACTGGCGGGCGGTGCAGGTTCCAGGCTAAAGGGCCTGACTAAATGGCGCGCTAAACCGGCGGTACCATTCGGTGGTAAATACCGCATCATCGATTTCGCACTATCAAATTGCGTCAATTCAGGATTACGCCGTATCGGTGTGCTGACGCAGTATAAATCACACTCTCTGATCAGGCATCTGCAACGTGCCTGGGGGTTCATGCGCGCTGAGATCGGTGAGTTCGTCGAGGTCATCCCGGCGCAGCAGCGTGTCGATAATGAGTGGTACCGCGGCACGGCCGATGCCCTGTATCAGAACATCGATATCATCCGCCGCCACGCACCTGAAAACGTCATCGTGCTCGGTGG
>CBDUKK010000100.1:0-6497 GCA_965367795.1 uncultured Gammaproteobacteria bacterium | reverse complement strand
CTATTGAGTACTTCGATATACAGATCTTTAGCGCTGTCATATCGGCCATCATCATACGCCTGCCAGGCCTGGTCCAGCTTCTCGGTAATCGGATCTGTCTTATTTGTTTTCTGGAAGGATACCGTACCGGTTTCGTTTCTGACTTTTCCTGAAGCGACTGCTGGTGATCGTTGTAAACTCTGTTGCCGGGAGGGGGTCTCAACTAAGCGTTTCTTTGCGTAGCGCACCTTATCATCGAGATCTGCTTCACTTACAAGGTTACGTATTATCTCAGACTGTTCCGGTGCTTTTTCTTTATTGGTTTTTGACTGCATCGACTGCATGGCTATCTGGTGCTTCCTTTCCAGGTTAGCAATCTCTGACTGCATATCCATGTAATAGTAGGCTGCACCGGACGCGAGTATAGCCAGGCTGAACATCATCACACCAGCTATGATCAGGCGTCTGCTTTTTTTAAAATCACGATTGGTCTTGTAGATAAGCATCGATAACGCTTCATCTGAGACGGTGTAACTCTTTTGCTCAGGCGAGCCTGGATGATTATCCTGCTCCAGCTGTAAATCATCATCTGCTTTGATTTGCGCCACTTCGGGCTCAGTCACGTCTGCATCTAATACATCCAGCGTTAACTCTTCCTTCTCTCCTGAACTTTGCACCTCGTCATCACCAGCCTGTAATGTTAGCTCAGGCTCTTTCTCGGTTACTACCGGATTCGGGTTTGACGTTTCTTCTGTGGGCTGGTCCTGCGCTGCTTTCTGCTTGTCATCAGCAGCTTTTTTGAGGGCATCTAGTAGTAAACTCATGATTCTTACCTGGGCGCCCTATTGCTCTGCTAACTTATCCGATGTTTCCTGACGAATATCTTCTAACAAGTATTTTTTATATTCAGATAAGTCGCCATCAAGACTGGCGTCTTCGATAATGACCGGACGTATAAAGATAACCAGTTCGGATTTAACGTACTTCTCTTCAGTGTAAGAGAATAAGGCGCCTAGTAACGGGATGCTGGACAGGATAGGCACGCCACGATTTTCCTTGTTGATCTGGTCCTGCATCAGACCACCGATAACGGCGGTCTCACTGTCATCTACCTTGAGCATGGTTTCTATCTCACGAATCTGCAATACCGGTATCTGGCTGACAACGCCTGCATCGGCCAACAGCGGATTAGGATCATCGACGAAACTAATAATTCTCGAAATCGTTGGTCGTATATTCAAGGTGACGGTTTCCAGCTCATCGATATAAGGCGTCACCGACATGACGATACCGACCGGCACGGTATTCACATCGGTATCAACGACGATCTGTGAGTTCTGATTGACGGAACCGGCATCAACCTCGACATTGGTCGTAAAATACACTTCGTTATCAACAACTTTTAAAATAGCTGTCTGGTTGTTCAAAGTCATGACTTTAGGACTGGATAACACTTTGACATCACCAAAGGTTTCGAGCGCCTTCAAGGTGATATTCAGCGGGTTGCCATTTATCGTGCCCGCGGTCGCCAGCTGGAAGAAGGGTGATGAACCCAGGCTGCCGCCAACCACATCCTGTATACCCCCTTTTGTTAACACCTCCGTTCCACCAACGATCGCAGTTTCACTAACCACAGACCAGTCAATTCCTGCCTGGTAGTTGTCACTTAACTGTACTTCAGCAATCGTTGCTTCGATCAGCACCTGGCGCTGAGCACTACCAACAACCTGGTCGATGAAGCCTTTTATGGATTTATGTTGTTTTGATGTTGCACGCACGGCGATGATGCCGCTCTCCCGGTTGACGATGATGTTACTACCCGTAACCAGACGTGCTCCGGAACCGGCTTTTATTTCCTGGCCAAGGATACCGCCAATATTCAGGGTGATCGTGGTCCAGAACTCGTTAATGCTCTCGTTCTCTATATCCGAGTTCGCCTTGTTCTCACTACTGGACCCGCCACCGCTGCCACCACTTCCACCACCGCCCGTGGTGTTTATTCCAGAGCTGGTCGCACCTATCTCTGTAGAGACACTGACTTTACCGCCGCTCTCGCGACTGATATTCAGATAATTGACATTGTAGACATGCAGATATGGTTTATCTGCTCTTACTTTTAAAGTATCGCCATCAAGAAAATAGGTTACGTCTGCCTGTGATTCGATGCGGTCCAGAATCTTTGGCAGCGTCTGGTCGATCGCGTTCATGGTGATCTCGCCTGAGATATCACTATCTATATCGAGGTTTAGATCGGCATCTCTTGCCATAGAAAAAAGCAACTCGCGAATCGGCACCTGGTTGACGACCACGGTATAGGTTTCAAGCTTCTCGCGTTTACCCGGCCTCGGTAAAGCAGGAACCTGTGTTACCGGTTGCGGTATCGATGCTTTCTCTGCCGCCTCACTTTCCGACGTCGACTTTATATGTCCTTCAGAAATCGTCGGCGGATTCGTAGCCCCACAGGCGACTATTGAGGCCGCTACAGCGCTAGCGATGAAGGCTTGTGAGATTCGATTTTTAATATTTATTATTATCATTGTTCAACTAGCCGATCTGAACGACCAATCCCTTCTCATCGTTGTAACTTTAATTGGAGCTGTCTTTTTATCGGGCAACATCTTTTTTCAACGCACTTATGCGGCGCAAATAAGGGTCACTCGCTTTCAAAGAAGCCGGTAAAGTATCGAGTTTTTCTATGGCATCATCCTGAGTGATGAATTCATTGTATAAAACGCTATACCACGAACGTCCGTTCACAACTGTTTCATAGATGTAAATCTTTTTAAAATCAAGCGTTTCAGGCACATCGCGAAGAAAAGCTTCGACTTTATCAGCATCACTGGTCCTCGCCATAAATAGCTGGATACTAAAATTATTATCCGCAGCAACGCTTAGCCATTGTTGTGTTTTAGCCAGGCGCTGGCTTATATTGCCAACAGTGCCGTTATCTACTGTCTCTACTGGCACCGTCGTCGAGTTGAGCGGTGGTGCTGGAGATTGTGTCTGAGACGCCTGCTGGGTAACAGCGGGTTTGGTCTCTGTCGTTATCAGGTTCTGCTCTGCCGCATCTTGCTTACCGATATAAATACCTGCAAACAGAACACCCGCAAGCAATAAAACGGCAAACGACGTCAACAATATTTTTTTACTATCAATCGTTTTTTTAAACTCGCTATCCTGAGCTGCTGATTTCACGTGTGTGGTAGTAACGGTATGACTACCCTCGGAAAAAGCGGCTAACATCGATTTATCTGCCAGGATATTCATACGCCGGGTCAGACCGGCGGAATACTTTTTCACCACACCGGCCGTTTTCTTATTAAATATATCAGGCCCCTTATAGCCGACAGCTCGTAACCTGAAGTTCAGGTACTGCAGGGTATCGTCCGGCGGGAATGGTGTCAGATAAAAGCTGTGCGTTATCCGCTCCTTTAGCTGCCGTATATGTGGCTGTGACAGCTTTTCATCAAGTTCTGGCTGACCGAAGAGAACCATCTGTAATAATTTATTATGGTCTGTCTCCAGGTTACTTAACAGCCTGATCTCTTCCAGTGTTTCGATCGGCATACTTTGCGCTTCTTCGACGAACAAAACCACCTGCCGGTTATCGGCATGCTTTTTTAACAGATGCGCCTGTATGCGCTGCATGACATCGACCTTGCTCATCTCATTATTAACATCGAGATGCAACTCATAAGCGATGACATGCAGGATATTATCCGGTGACAGGCTGGGATTTGCGATATAGATTACATCGACATCATTTGATAAACGGACTTCGAGCATGCGGCATAACATGGTTTTACCGCTGCCTACCTCACCGACCACCTTGATGATACCTTCACCGCTACTGATGGCATACATCAACGCATCCAGCGCAGCACCGCGCTGATTGCCTTCAAAGAACAGGCTGGTGTCTGGCGTGATCTTGAATGGCGGACGGCTTAGACCAAAGTGCTCCTGATACATCTAGTCTGACCCTAGTTTTTGCACTCGGCTATATAAAGTCGTTCTGTTTATTTTCAATGCTTTAGCGGCCTTGCTGACATTGTTATCATTGAGCTCCAGCGCGATGCGGATGCTACGACTTTCGATCTCATTCAGTAATTTGTCCAGGTCGAACTCGTCGGCCCTGATCTCCTGTGCGATCATCTCATCACTGACCGAGGTCGCACTTTCCGCAAGCGAACTCGCCGACAGCTGGGTTTCCAGTTCGGCACTCAGCTGAATCTTGTCAACGCTCTTTCCAGGATACTTTGTACCTAGCCTTATGACGATATTTCTCAGTTCACGGACATTGCCCGGGTAATCATATTGCTGCCATAACTCGCGCGCACCATCGTCCAGGACAAACGGTGGAACGGTGTCAGCATATGCCTCTATGAACGAGTTCAACAACAGGAAGACATCGTCACCGCGCTGATTTAATGTCGGCAACTGGATATTGAGGATACTTAATCGATGATATAGATCGTTTCTGAAGCGCTCATTCTTCACTTCCTCGCGCAGGACCTTATTGGTCGCGGCGATAATCCTTGCCTGTGAATGATACTCCCGGGTCTCACCGATGCGATAAAATTCTCCACTCTCGATGACACGAAGCAACTTGCCCTGTAGAGCCATGGGTAATTCACCGATCTCATCCAGCAGTAAGGTGCCCTTGCCTGCTTCGATGAAAAACCCCTTATGTTCTTGCGTCGCGCCGGTAAAAGCACCTTTAGCATGACCAAATAACTGTGCTTCGAGCAGGTCCGGGGCAATCGCTGCACAGTTTATAGCCATGTAAGGCTCTGTACTGCGACCACTGTTTTCATGTAACGCCCTGGCGACAAGCTCTTTACCCGTTCCAGAGGCGCCTTCTATCAACACGGGAAATGGAGAATCAGCAAACTGTGCTATCTGGTCATTCACCATCTGCATAGCGACACTGTCTCCGATAATCGAAACTGTCTTTTGCGCATCACGACGCTGGTCTATTTCATGCAGCCGCTGGTGGTGCTGCAGCCGGGCAAGCAACAGCTCTGGCTCCGCAGGCTTTGCGATAAAGTCGACCGCACCTATCGTGAGCGCATGCTGGATGTTGACATCGTTATCCTGCCCGGATAAGACCAGCACTTTCATGTTCGGATGCAAGGAGAGTAACTCACGGATCAACGCAAAACCTTCGTCGGGTTTATGCGGGTAGGGCGGTAAACCCAGATCGATCAACGCCAGGCTCGGCAGCTCATCTGCCTGATATACTTTTTCCAGTGCCTGCGGCCTTGAATCAGCCGTAATCATCTTATATTGCTTACGCAACATAAAACCCAGACCCTCGAGTATCAGTGGATCGTCGTCCACCAGTAACAGGGTGCTTGAAGCTACAGACGTGTTGGTATTCGTCGAAATATTCTGTGGTTCATTTTCCGGCATCGATTTCCCCAAAAACCATAAGATGCATAACAACTCTTTATATAGCAGAAATGCTGCCATGTTTTATGCAACTGCCACTAAAAATTTGATTAAGTCTGATTATTTGTGATGTAACACAACAATTGCGTGTTTAAATAACAGAATGTTTAACATCGTACTGTATCAGCCGGAGATTCCGCCAAATACTGGCAACATTATTCGCCTGTGCGCTAACACCGGTTGCAATTTACATCTGATCGAACCATTGGGATTTAAACTGGAAGACAAACAGCTGCGACGAGCAGGCCTCGACTACCATGAGTGGGCCGAGGTAAAAACGTATAAGTCAATCGATGAGCTGCAGACTGAAAATGAAATCTACGCGCTGTCGACCAAAGGCCAGAAACAGTATCACCAGGCAACATTCAAAGCGGGGGATTATCTGGTCTTTGGCCCTGAGACCAGGGGTTTACCCGATGATTATCTATGTACGCTGGATGCGGACCACGTCCTGCGTTTGCCCATGCTGAAACACAGCCGGAGTCTTAACCTGTCAAATACGGTTGCTATCGTCACCTACGAGGCTTTACGACAGAACCAGTTTAATAACTTGCGATGAAGCACCAGGATGTGGCTTAGATCGTTTCCTGTGTTGATTTTCTGCTGAGCAGAGTGTGTACGGCTTCCTCGATGGGACAATTTTCGTATAAAACTCGATAGACCTGCTCACTGATAGGCACTTCCACATCATGCTGACGTGCCAGTTCGACGATTTCTTTAGCGGTTTTTATGCCTTCGATGGCCTGGCCGATTTCCTGGTGAACCTGTTCCAGCGTTCTACCCTGCGCCAGCAGCAGACCGGTACGACGGTTGCGCGACTGGTTATCCGTGCAGGTCAGTATCAGGTCACCCATACCTGCCAGCCCCATGAAAGTTTCGCGCTTGCCGCCCATGGCTTCACCCAGGCGCATCATCTCCGCCAGCCCGCGAGTAATCAGGGCCGCCCGGGTATTTGCACCAAAACCCAGGCCATCGGCTGCGCCTGCCGCAATCGCCAGGACATTCTTCATCGAACCGCCAAGCTCAACACCCGTTAGATCTGTACTCAGGTAAACCCGAAAGCGTCC
>CBDUKK010000099.1:0-6502 GCA_965367795.1 uncultured Gammaproteobacteria bacterium | reverse complement strand
TGAGCTTGAGCTGGCGAATGGCTTTCATGAGCTAACGGATGCCGATGAGCAATTACGTCGTTTCCAGCAGGAGAATGCGCAACGACTGCGTGCTGGCAAAGAAGCTTCCAGTATCGATGAAAACCTTATCGCTGCACTCAGGAGCGGTCTGCCGGATTGTTCGGGCGTAGCGATCGGGCTTGATCGTTTATTGATGGTCTTGACCGGTGCTACATCTATCGATCAGGTATTGTCGTTTGCCTGGGAACGGTCATAAGGTCTTTTTTATCGACTATTTATTGTTGCTAAAACCGCTAGTTTTGTATGATAAGGCCTGTTTATATTTTGTCTAAAAAGCAAACATGAAAATTTGTCAGTAAATTTAAAAACTCACTTAAAAGATATTTTTTTTAAACCTGAAGTGCTTTAAAAGTGTCGATAAGTTAGCGAAAAACCTTGCATTTATATTTATCACAGGGCATTCTCTACTGCTAATACATATCATTTCTATGTGGGTATGTAACACTGATTATTTTATGTAAATGAACATGAAGGTAGCTTTGGGCATGTCAATAATAATAAGTCGAATAAAATTTCCTCTTTATCTCTCCTTAACACTACTTACCGGATGGTCTGCTCAAGCTCAGGCAAATAATGTAATTACCGTTGGCGTGGCTCCGCATGGCGGTTATGTCATCCTTGGTGGCAGTGTGATACCGCTGAAAGAAGTTACTCTTGCTGCCCAGATGCCCGGGCGTATCGTGAGTATCGCTGGTGAAGAGGGCGATGAGTTTACCGCTGGTACCGTGCTGGTGAAGACCAATGATGACGACCTGTTGGCTAAAAAAGCTGCCGCTGAAGCACAGCTGGCGACATCACAGAACGCGATGCAGAATGCACAGGTTCAGTATAACCGGGAACTGTGGAATCCCCGTGTTTATAACCCGCGACCGATGGCGGGTATGGGTATGCCTTCTATGTTCGACGGCTTCTTTGATGATAATGATTTCATGCCTGGCAGTAACGGCAATAAAAGCATCGAGAGGCATGCGGACCTCGTCACGCAGGGTACTCAGGTGGCATCGGCCCGTTCACGTATAACCGAGGCGGAATCAGGGCTGCGTGAGATTAATGCAAAACTGCGTGACACCAAGGCTATCGCACCATTCGACGGTGTTATCATGCAGAAGATGGTCGAAATAGGTGACACCGTTCAGCCAGGTCAGCCTCTGATCGTCTTCTCTTATTCAAAATACCTGCGCATACAGGTTGAAGTACCAGCGCGTTTGATGCCTGGGCTGACCAAGGGTATGGTCGTGCCAGCAAGGCTGGATGTGGGTAATACCCAGATCAATGCCCGTGTAGCTCAGATTGCACCTATCGCTGATAACAAACAGCACACAGTTACGGTCAAGTTCGATCTGCCTGAAGGTGTCCCCGGTGGCGCAGGCATGTATGCCGAAGTCATGATTCCCGATGTAAATTCCCCGACCAGGGCGCTTCCGGTCATACCAAAGTCTGCTATCAGTAAGCGAGGCAGTCTACCCTCCGTTAAAGTTCTGGATGAGAATAACGTGCCCAAGATGCGCCTGATACGTACCGGCATAGAAATTGGTGATAATACTATCGTCGTACTTTCAGGGCTTGAGCCTGGCGAGAGAATATTGACCAACAGCAGTGATCCAGCGCCACCGGTGCCGTGGGATAAGTAAAAAAGCAAGGCAGTGCGATGAGGTTCTCGGAAAATTCACCAGAACCGACTATTAATGCAGGCGATCAATTGTTTCGATATCGGCCTGATGCGTCGTCGCTCACTTGCTGAGTGGCCACAACGAGCGAAAAATAACAGCCAGAATAATATGAGTGATTGTTAGAAAATGACTGACGAACTGGATAAAAATCAAAACGATAGTGACGATGTAAATCGTGATGTACCACCATCCGACCCAATCGGGGGTAAAGAGCTGGGCCTTGCTGGCACCATAGCAAAAACGTTTATTAACTCACCTGTCACTCCGATGTTACTGATTGCGACATTGCTCATCGGTCTGAGCGGATTGATATTTACACCACGCCAGGAAGACCCGCAGATATCGGTACCTATGATCGATATCTTCGTTTCATACCCGGGCACCTCGGCATCGCAGGTGGAGAGCCTGGTCACTGATCCGCTCGAGAGGCTGATGGATGAGATACCCGGGGTCCGCCATACATTCTCTGCCACCCAGCGTGGTAATGCGATTGTCACCGTTCAGTTCTACGTCGGCGAGAACCTGGGTGAATCCATCGTCAAGGTCACAGATAAGATCAGTTCTAATATGGACAAGATGCCGCCGGATGTTTTGCCGCCGCTGGTGAAACCGGTGGCGATCGATGATGTGCCGGCGGTAGCTGTTACCCTGTGGTCCAAAGAGGTCGATGACAGTACTCTACGGATCCTCGGCAACGATGTATTGCAGGAACTGGGTCAGGTAAAAAATACCGGTAAAGGTTTCGTGGTTGCCGGTCGGGCGGACCAGATACGGGTCGAAGTATTGCCGGAACGGTTAGCCGGTTACGGGATCAGTCTGCAACAGGTTGCAGGTGCCATTCAAGTAGCTAATACACAGAAGAATGTGGGTGCGGTCGAAGCCGGCAGTAAATCATTTACTGTTTATTCGGGGTCATTCCTGCGCACAGCCAGTGATATCGAACGACTGGTTGTCGGTATGAATCAGGGGTCGCCGGTGTTCATGCGCGATGTGGCAGAGGTTTATCATGGTCCTGAGGATGCCAGAAATATCTCTTCTTTTTATGCAGGGCCGGCGTATGAAGGCATCGAGCGGCCTGTGGGTGACCCTGCAGTAACTGTGGCGATCGCAAAGAAAGAAGGGGCTAATGGCGTTACCGTTTCAAAAGCAATTTTGAAAAAGCTGGAAGAGTTAAAAGGTACCATCATCCCGGATAATGTCTATGTCGAGATTACCCGTGACTACGGTAAGTCTGCCAACGATAAAGTAAATGAGTTGTTGAGCGCGATGTTTGAGGCTACGGCGGCTGTCGCGGTATTGTGCTTGATCGGTTTAGGTTTCCGGGCGGCATTCGTCGTGGTAACCGTAATCCCCGTGGTTATTCTGATTACTATCTGGTGGGCCTGGATGGTCGATTACACCATCGACAGGGTCAGCATGTTCGCGCTGATCTTTGCTATTGGTATCCTGGTCGATGATGCCACCGTGGTCGTGGAAAATATATTCAGACACTGGTTGATAAAGGGGCGGACGACGCTTCCTGACGCGGTAGATGCCGTCCGTGAGGTGGGTAATCCGACCATCCTTGCAACTTTTACCATTATCGCCGCGCTGCTGCCGATGGGCTGGGTGAGCGGTATGATGGGGCCTTACATGCGGCCGATTCCGGTGATGGGTGCATCCGCGATGTTTTTCTCACTGATCGCGGCTTTCATCTTTACCCCGTGGTTTGCCGTGCGGGTACGTCCGCAGCTCGATGCACTGAAAAAAGCAGAGAAGCGGGAAGAGAAGACCCGTAAGTTTGTTGCCGCCATTTATCGTCCGCTCATCATGCCTCTGGTGAACAGTCGTAGGCTTGGTGTTTTCTTCCTCGTAGGCGTGATTGCTATTACCGCGATGACTATGTTGCTGTTTTACCCAACGCAATGGGTCGCAGTAAAAATGCTGCCGTTTGATAACAAGCCTGAGTTCAGCGTTATCATCAATATGCCTGAAGGTACGGCGATGCCAGTGACCGCTAACGTGGCGAATGATCTGGCTATTGCGCTCAATGAGATGCCTGAAGTTAAAGCGATACAGACTTATGCGGGTACCGCGCAGCCTTTCAACTTCAATGGCATGGTCCGACACTATTATCTCAGGAAACAACCATGGCATGGTGAGCTGCTGGTGTTGTTAAAAGAGAAGCATGACCGTGAAAAAAGCAGTCACCAGATAGCAGAAGAAGCGCGTGCCTTACTGACACCGATCGCGAAGAAAGCGGGTGGCCGTATCGCTATCGTAGAGATGCCGCCGGGACCTCCTGTTCTGCAAACTGTTGTCGCCGAGATCCATGGTCCGGATGCTGATACACGGCGTGAAGTAGCGGCGAAGATGACAGAGTTTTTCGAACAGGCCGAAGGCGTCGTTGATGTTGATAACATGATGAATGAGTCATCGTTGCACTGGCGTTTTGAAGTGAACAGGGAAAAAGCTATTCGCCGAGGCGTGACGGTAGATAGTATCAACGGTACCCTGGCTATGGCCATGGGCGGTTATAAGCTGGGTGACGTGAAGCGTGCTTCGGTCATCGAGCCGACATTTATCGTTATCCAGGTGCCGATGGCGACACGTTCACAGGTGAACCAGTTAAGCAATCTGCCCATGGTGACAGCTGATGGCACCATCATACCCTTGGGTGAACTGGGCCGTTTCATACTAGAGGAAAATGAGCCTGTTATCTGGCACAAAGATCTACGTAATGTTGAATTTGTTACCGGTGAGATGGAGGGGCGTCTCGGTGCCCCGATTTACGGTATGTTTAATGTCGAAGAGTTTACCGATCAATACACCACACCTGATGGTGTCATCATGGAAGGTATGCCGATGAACCTGATCGGCCCGCCTGACACTGATACCAAATCGGGTTTTGAGTGGACCGGGGAATGGACGGTGACCTTCGAGACATTCAGGGATATGGGGCTTGCTTTCATGGCTGCCCTGGTATTGATCTACGGTTTGATCGTCTGGGAATTCCGTGACTTTGCCCTGGCCGGGCTTATCATGTCGCCGATCCCGCTTACCATGATCGGTATTGTACCCGGCCACTGGTTTCATGGTGCTGAATTTACCGCGACGTCGATGATCGGCATGATCGCTCTGGGCGGCATTATCGTGCGGCAATCTATCCTGATCGTCGAGTTTGTGAAGATCGAAGTTGCTAAGGGTATCCCGGTGAGGGAAGCCGCTGTAAACGGCGCAGAGATACGCATGCGTCCGATCTTTATTACATCTCTGACTTTGATGGCTGGTGCTTTTGCTATCCTGAACGACCCTATCTTCAATGGCATGGCTATTAGTTTGTTATGGGGTGCTGGCGTCGGCACGATAATGGCTGTTATCGTTATTCCGCTCGGTTGTATCAGTGTGCGTGAGAACTTCTACTATGTAGAGTCAGCGTCTGGTGAAAGGACGATCAGCGCGAAGTTTGCCGAGATTGAAGGCGAAGCTCCCGATCAGCCGAATTCGGCTGAGACCGAGTATAAAACTCCTTTGTGGATGAAGGTGTACGGCGTCATCGTTGGTATCTTTGGCTGGATCTTTGTTATCGGCCAGATGATTTTCAATATCTTGCGTATGCTGTTCGGTATGGTTATGGGTATGTTCGGTTCTGATTCGACACCTCCGGCACCACCTACGCCGCCGCCTGCAGCGCCGTCTTCGCCTCCTCCGGCACCACCAGTTGCTCCAGCTCCTGCCAGAACTGATGATAAGTCAGAGCCGGGTGCAGAGAATAAATCTGATGATAAGCCTGCTGCGAGCAAGAAGGTGGCGGCTAAGAAACCGGCTGTTAAAAAAGCGCCAGTTAAGAAACAAGCGCCTAAAAAAGCAGCGGTGAACAAGGTGGCTGTTAAGAAGCAGGCAGTCGTCAAAAAAGAAGCGCCTAAAGCGGCTGCAGTTGAGACCGCAGAACCAGTGAAAACTGAGCCGATAAAAACGACAGAAACGAAAGAAGTGTCTGTAAAAGAAGTGCCTGTAAAAGAGGTGCCTGTAAAAGAGGCTCCGGTAAAAAATGTCGTGGTTAAAAAGAAAGTGATAACCAAGAAGGTGGCTAAAAAGAAAGCAACGAATAAGGTGGTAGCTGACAAGCTTGCTGTTAAAAAAATAACGGTCAAAAAAGCGCCATCGAAAAAGACATCACCGGGTGGTCGTCGGGGTATTCGGTTAAAAGATGAGACTTAGGGTTTAGCGAGGTGCTTTAATGTATTTATTGAATGGTTTTGATTGTTTTAAAAAAGCGTGTTTTTTAACGCTGTTAATGACTTTTTCAACAAATATGCAGGCGGAGTCATTGCAGGCTGCGACGCCTGGGACACAAGCAGCGCCGACAAATTCGGCTGCAGTTAACGAGTCACAAAATGCTTATTATTTTCCTCGCTGGCCTGAGCGTAGGCATGAGAAGAGAGAGAGGTTGCCGCCGCCACCCCCGGGGCCATATATGTCATCAGCATTAGCATTAGATGGTTCTGCCGTCAGTGATTCTCCATTCTCGCGTAATCAAAGTCCCGTGAAAGTGTCTACTCAATCCAGTGTCTCGAAATCAACATTTGGCCCTGATGCTCCCTGGCCAAGTAATTCGCATTCACCTCATCGCTGGAAACCCGAATCGGGTTATCACTATGTGCAGCCACAGGTTAAGAACCAGGTATATCCTGCGATACCTTCTAATCATCAATATGGTTACAGGTATCCGGTTATGAGCAGGTCTGCGCCCGTTACTCAACGAGTGCCCGGATCGGGCGGTCAGTATGGTG
>CBDUKK010000098.1:0-6549 GCA_965367795.1 uncultured Gammaproteobacteria bacterium | reverse complement strand
ATGACGGCTTGATCAAAGACCGCTTTTCAGACTCGCTTCGATAAACTGATCGAGATCACCATCGAGTACCGCCTGGGTATTGCCGGTTTCGACGTTGGTCCTCAGATCCTTGATCCGGGACTGGTCTAATACGTATGAACGTATCTGGCTGCCCCAGCCGATGTCTGACTTTGTTTCTTCCAGCGCCTGCTGGTCAGCATTGCGCAACTGCACCTCACGTTCATACAGCTTGGCTTTCAACTGCTTCATGGCCGCGTCTTTATTCTTGTGCTGTGAGCGGCCACTCTGACACTGTACGACAACATTTGTCGGCAAGTGCGTGATCCGAACCGCTGATTCCGTTTTATTCACATGCTGACCGCCTGCACCACTGGCACGGTAGACATCGATGCGTAGATCTGCCGGGTTTATGTCTATCTCGATATCATCATCGATTTCTGGTGAAACGAAGACGGCAGCAAATGAGGTATGCCTGCGATTACCCGAGTCGAACGGTGATTTACGGACCAGGCGATGAACGCCGGTCTCTGTGCGCAAACGGCCAAACACATAGTCACCCGAGATATTGATGGTCGCGCTTTTGATACCGGCAACTTCACCCGGTGAAACTTCCATCAGTTCTGTTTTAAAGCCATGCGCCTCACCCCAGCGCAGATACATGCGTAACAGCATCTCGGCCCAGTCCTGCGCTTCAGTACCACCAGACCCGGACTGAATATCAACAAAAGCGTTACAGGCATCCATCTCGCCAGAAAACATACGGCGAAATTCCAGCTCGACAACATTGTCTTCAAGAGCCTTCAGGTCATCGATGATGCTGTTGATGCTGTCTTCATCACCCTCTTCAACGGACATCTCCAGCAACTCTTCTGCATCATTCAGGCCATTATCAAGATTTTCGATAGTGACAACGATCTTTTCAAGCCGTGAACGCTCCTGCCCCAGCTTCTGTGCATTCTCAGGGTCATCCCAGATGCCCGGCTGCTCGAGCTCGCGATTAACTTCCTCTAACTCTTCTTTTCTGCGATCGAAGTCAAAGATACCCCCTAAGTGAATCTGTACGTTCACGCAGGTCATTGATCTGATTGGTTATCGGGTTAATCTCTATCATCGAAAAGTATGGTTTTAAGCTAATTACGAGAGCAGGCATGATACCTGACTCTGCCTCCAGATTCATCCATTGTGATGATTTAATTGGCAATATCAGAGCACGAATGGCTTCGGCTTTTTTGCTACGTCATTGCGCAGGTACACCGGTATGGCCTCAGCCGCAGAAACAGTATTGCCTGCTTTCAGTTCCTCGATGGCCAGTTTTGCGATCACTTCTGCGCTGGGGAAACAATCATCCAGCTTCGCGAGTAAGTTCAGGTCATCATTCGGCAGCAGTCTGTCGGCATAACTTGCCCAGCCCGTACCGGCACCTACCCATTTATTATCCTGACCCGCCAGTACCTCGGCCAGCTGTAATTTATCTGGTGAGATAACCTGCTCCTCACCGTCTAGCACCCATTCTTTCCCTGTCAGTGAGTACTTCGCCCAGTAGACTTCATCCATCCGCGCATCGATCGCAGCCAGTACATGCCTGTTTCCTGTCAGTTCATAAGCACGTTGCGCGATTGTTTTCAGCGTCGATACCGGGATCACTGGAATATCATGCGCAAAAGCAATCCCCTGTACCACGCCGGCAGCAATCCGCAGCCCCATAAATGATCCAGGACCACGGCCAAAAGCGATCGCATCCAGCTCAGCGACCGTGATACCTGCCTGCGACAATAATCTGTCGATCATCTTTAAGATAAGACGGCTATGTTCACGCGGTGCCAGTTGATATTCTGAGGTGATGCCCTCATCAGGAGCCTCACTTTCTATGTATAAAGCCGCAGAACAGGCTTCTGTCGCAGTGTCGATGGCCAGGATCTTCATACAGCCTCGGGTATGGCGGGCGTTGCACGCATACGATAAAAAGCCTCGATATCCTTGATGTCTGATGTCTGCGGCATCGATGGCAAGCTGTTCAGGAATATTTTGCCATAAGATTTTTGCTTGAGACGCGGATCACCGATCATCACTACACCTGAGTCATTTACATCGCGGATCAGCCGACCGACACCCTGTTTTAGTGCGATCACGGCCTGCGGCACCTGGAATTCCATGAACGGCTGGCCACCACTGCGTTTGATCGCATCGATGCGGGCCTGCATGACAGGGTCACCCGGTGAGGCAAAAGGCAGTTTGTCGATGATGACGCAGCTCAGACTCTCACCACGTACGTCGACACCTTCCCAGAAACTCGATGTACCGAGCAGGATCGCATTGTCGGTTTGCCGAAACTTTTCAAGCAGCTGATGCTTTGGCAGGTCACCCTGCATCAAAAGTTCGAAAGGCAGCACCTGTTTTAGATAGTCAAAAGCCTTATGCATCGCATAATAACTGGTAAACAGTATGAACGCCCTGCCCTCGCTGGCTTTTAGAACGGGAAGCGCAGCCTTCATCAACGCAGTCGTGTAAGACGGCTCGGATGGTTGCGGCAAGTCATCTGGCAGATATAACAGACTCTGCTTCTGATAATCGAATGGGCTATCCCAGACCCCGCTCTTATATTTTTCCAGCCCGATATTGTGTGCGAAATGATCAAATTTTTTGTTCACCTGCAGGGTCGCGGAAGTAAACAACCATGTTCTGGAAAAATTATCGGTATGCTTCTGAAAAATCGCAGCAACATCGATCGGCGTCGCGTGCAGCATGAAGCTCTTGGTATATGTCTCATACCACAGCACCGAACGCTCCTCTTCTGCTTCGTCATTGCCCGCTTCAGGATCACTGGTATTCGCACGAAATACTTTTAGACGAGCCAAGGAATTCTGCGCTCGTTCGTAGCATTGCTCGAGCCCCCTGCTGCGTTCGGCAGCGAGTTCCAGCACCGATAGCAGGTCTTTCAGGGTACTTTCCAGGTTATCTAACGACTGTTTTACAGACGGCTTATTCTGTATCTTTAACCATGTATCACGCAAACCACTGTCGCCAAGCGTTATCCTGAAGTCACGTGCCGACTTTTCGAGCTGTTCAGCATAATCACGCAACTCCGCCATATCAGAAGCATCGTTAACCTGCTCTGCAATGCTATCACGAGCTAATGAGATCAACTGTCGGCTACTCACAACATTACCAAAGAACCTTGCAGCAACATCATATAACTGGTGAGCCTCATCGATGATGAAGGCATCGGCCTCGGGTAGCAGTTCAGCGAAACCTTCATTCTTTAACGTCATATCTGCCAGCAGCAGGTGGTGATTGATAACTACCACATCTGCTGCCTGGGCATTTTTCCTGGCGTTGACGATGAAACAGCTGTCCCACTTATCACACTCACTACCCAGGCAATTATCAGCCGTCGAAGTGACCATGGGCCAGATATAAGAATCCTCCGCTACTGTTTTCAGTTCCGAAATATCACCGGACTGTGTGAGTTTCGACCATTCATCAATCTCGGCAAGACCGGCGCGCGATTCACGATTGATAAAACCGAGGTGTGGCGCCATGGTCAATCGGTGAAGGCAGAGATAGTTACTACGCCCTTTCAATAGAGCAGGTGTAGTCTGTATAGACAGTGCTTTGATGACACGCGGCAAATCAGTATGGAACAACTGGTCCTGAAGGTGCCTGGTGCCGGTCGAGATGATCACTTTCTTACCTGCCAGCAAAGATGGCACAAGGTAAGCAAACGTTTTACCGATGCCCGTACCGGCCTCAGCTGCGAGCACATCACCTTTGTGCAAAGCATCTTCGATGGCATCACATAATACCAGCTGGCTATCCCTTACCTGGTAGCCGGGTATCTGTTCACAAAAAGGGCCGTCTTGACCCAGGTACTCTGATGCATGCTGCATGATATATTGATTATTAGTAAAACGCTTTTAAAGATTCGATCTTCTGGTTCGCACGCTGGTAGCCGTCTTCGTCATTCAACACCTCGCTCGCCGCACGAATGAATGACCAGTTCAAAACCTGTAGTTCCGGGTCTGAAAAGGCAAGACTGTTACTACGCTTGGCCATCTGTATCGACCGTTCCGGTGAGTCCATCTGTAATGCAAGCCAGGACAGCCTGCTCCAGGCAGGTGCATATTCAGGTTTTATTCGCAGCGCACGCTCAATTTTGTCGACCGCTGAGTTATATGCCCGGTTCTCGATCAACATATCAGCTTCATCGAGCAGAACATTGATAGCTTCGAACTGCCCGGTATTATCCAGACGCCAGGCAGCATATTTATAGTTACCGGTATCGCTGACAACATCTTCAGTTATCGAGTGTTTTTCAGTCGAAGCACAGGATGCCAGTAATACGAGCAATATAATACTGCCAAACCCTCGGAGAAGATGAAACATAGCTTATTTTTTACTCACATTGATTCAGTTAAACAGGTTTAAAAACCAGTTACCACTAGAGCCAGCGACGCAGTCACTCGTCTGCTGCGGCTGTGAACCCTCGATGAAGAGCAATTCTACCGCATTTTCACAAGCTTTCTCAGTCAACAGGCCATCTTTGGCATTAACCAGGCTGCTGACCAGACCCGGCATCTCAGGTACCTGGTAGGATTTGTAGGCAACCTCTTTGAACAGGTTGCCCCAGATTTTCATGGCTCCGCTAGAGCCAGTCAATGTTGTTGGACGGTTATCATCATAACCGGTCCATACCACTGCCATGATATCTCCTGAAAAACCGGCAAACCAGCTATCTCTTAAATCATCGGATGTGCCAGTCTTACCCGCCACCTGTATGCTCAGGCGGTCAGCAAGCCGTCTGGCAGTACCGAATTTCGTGACATCGATCAGGGCAGAATTAACCAGTACCATAGCTTCTGGTTTTACCTGGTTGTCGACCTCAAGAGAATAACGCTCCAGCGGTTGCCGATCTTTATCAAGTACCGCATGGACACTGCGCAGAGGACTATGGAAGCCATTAGCGGAGAAACTCTGGTATACAGTAGCCACTTCGACAGGAGACATGTCGATCGCACCAAGTGTGATAGATGGTAGCGCTGAAACGGATTTCTTACTACCTAGAGCAGAAAGGGTATCGATGACATTATCAAGCCCTATATCTATGCCGGTACGTACGGCTGGTAAATTATAGGATTTGAGCAGCGCCTCATATAATGTCACCTCTCCATGATACTCTTTATCATAGTTCTGTGGCTGCCAGTCAGGCCGGCCCGGTGTTGTATATGAGAATTCAGAATCATCGAGTATGGTCGATAAGGTATACCTGAATGGATCCTGCAATGCTGCCAGGTAGATAACAGGTTTGATCAACGAGCCCACCTGGCGCTCAGCATTCAAAGCACGGTTAAAGCCTTTATAAGTCGGATTACGCCCGCCTACCACTGCCAGTACATCACCATTAGATGGTGAGACCACAACCGCAGCTGCCTGCAGATCTTCATTGTTTGACAGCCGTGGCAATGTGTTGACGATGGCCTGCTCAGTATTGAACTGTATATATGGATCTAATGTAGTGAACACGCGCAAGCCTTCAGATTGCAGATCATCAGTCTGGTAATCTTGCTGCAGTTGCAATTTGACCATATCGATGAATGCCGGGTACAGACCAGAGCTAGCATGCTTTACAGTCACTACCGGTTTACCTGATAACTTCTCTTTCTGGCGCGGTGTTATCAACTCGACCTGCTGCATGCTAGTTAATACGATATCACGCCTTTCACGCGCATTCTCCGGGTTCCTCTTCGGGTTGTAATACGAAGCACCTTTCACCATAGCTACCAGAACAGCCATCTCATCGATTGATAACTGCTTTAACGATTTGCCAAAATAAAACTCACTGGCAAGACCAAAACCATGAATAGCACGGCGGCCGTCCTGACCAAGATATATCTCGTTGATATATGTTTCCAGGATCAGCATTTTGTCATAGTGGAGCTCAAGCAAAAAAGACATGAACGCTTCATTAATCTTTCGAACGATTGTCTTATCCTGTGTCAGGAACAGGTTCTTTACTAATTGCTGAGTCAGCGTACTGCCACCCTGAACCGTTCTGCCCGAGGAGACGTTTACTAATAGTGCGCGGCCGATCGATAGCGGATCAACGCCCCAGTGTGTAAAGAAACGCCGGTCCTCGACCAACAACAGCATCTTGATGAATATATCAGGCACATCGTCAAGTTTGAGCAAGACCCTGTCCTGTGAATGTGATGGAAAGATTCCCGTCAGGTATCCAGCATCAAAACGCACGAGGTCGACATTTTGAGTCGTATATAGATTAATAAGCTCGGTGACCTTATCATCCTTTATCGTTACTCTTATGGTATGACTATCCTCTTCACCGTCCCAGAAGATGAAGTCACGGGTTTTAATTTCAAAGACATCTTTCCAGTTGCGGTACTGTGCAGGTCGCTGCGGCAGGCCATCAACTTTCTGATAATTGAGATAATCAAGTTCGAACAGTATCTGCTTTGTCGAAATGGACTTACCAACATACAGTTCTAGTGGACGGGCATAGACATGAGCCGGCAACTGCCATATCCTGCCTTCGAA
>CBDUKK010000097.1:0-6602 GCA_965367795.1 uncultured Gammaproteobacteria bacterium | reverse complement strand
GGTCCACGCGGTGGCATCATTATCGCCGGTGAAGATTCATTGATGAGAAATGAAGACCTGGCTAAAAAACTAAATTCTGCCATCTTCCCGGGCACGCAGGGCGGCCCACTGATGCACGTGATCGCAGCGAAAGCGGTCGCCTTCAAAGAGGCGCAGGAACCAGAGTTTGCCGTCTACCAGAAACAGGTCATCGTCAATGCCCAGGCAATGGCGAAAGTGGTTCTCGAGCGTGGCTATAAGGTTGTTTCAGGCGGTACCGACAACCACCTGTTCCTGTGGGATCTCACGACAAGAAACCTGACCGGCAAGGTGGTCGAGGCTGAACTGGGTAAAGCGCACATAACAGTCAACAAAAATGCTGTACCGAATGATCCGCAGTCTCCATTTGTGACCAGCGGTATTCGTGTTGGTACGCCGGCGATGACAACACGAGGTTTTACCGAGCAGGACGCCACTGATCTGGCAACCTGGATGTGTGACATCATCGATAGCATCGAAGGTGATGTGGCAGATCCAGCGGTTATCGATAGTGTGCGCGACAAGGTCAGTGCCATCTGTGCTCGACTGCCAGTGTACGAGAAATGATTTCACTCTGTCACGTAAGCTAGCCGTAGATTAGATAAAAAATTATGTACTGCCCATTTTGTTCAGCACCTGATACCCGCGTAATCGATTCCCGGCTAGCCAACGACGGCGATCAGGTACGTCGACGTCGTGAATGCGTTTCCTGTAATGAACGATTCACCACCTATGAAAGTGCTGAACTTAATATGCCGCGTATAGTGAAGCAGGATGGCAGTCGTATGCCGTTCAAGCAAGAGAAGCTCTGTGCCGGTGTAATGCGAGCGCTGGAGAAAAGACCGGTGAGTACAGAACAGATCGATGCGGCGATCAATAGCATTACGCATCAGCTGCTGGCTGCCGGTGAGCGCGAGGTCAGTTCTGCCATGATCGGCAACCTGGTGATGGAAGAGCTGCTGGCGCTAGATCAGGTCGCTTATATACGTTTCGCGTCAGTGTATCTCGATTTTACTGATGTGAATGCATTTCGCGATGCTATAGAAAAGATCGAGAAGACCAAAGCGACCAGGAAGAAACGATAGTGTTTGTTTTTTTCGTTTGACTTCGTATCGAAATGTGGCAGCCACGATGATCAGCAACGTTGAATATATGCAGCATGCGATACGGCTGGCAAAAAAAGGCTTGTACACGACAGACCCAAACCCGTCTGTAGGTTGTGTCATCGTTAAAGATGAAAAGATCGTCGGTGAAGGCTGGCATCAACGCGCTGGAGAAGCGCATGCCGAGATCAATGCGTTATTACAGGCCGGCGATAAAGCCAGGGGCGCAACGGCATACGTTACATTGGAGCCGTGTAGTCATACCGGCAAAACGCCACCATGCGCCGATGCCCTGATAGATGCTGGCGTAAAGACAGTTATCGTTGCCATGAAAGACCCCAATCCATTGGTCGCTGGTGAGGGCTTAAAAAAATTGCAGGCTGCCGGAATCGAAGTGGCGTCTGGTTTACTAGAGGCGCAGGCGCGAGATCTGAACCCGGGTTTTATCAAGCGTATGGAACTCGGCAGGCCATTCGTTCGCGTCAAGATGGCGATGAGCCTGGACGGCCGCACCGCGATGGCATCTGGCGAAAGCCAGTGGATAAGCGGTGCGGCATCCCGCAAAGATGTACAACGGATGCGTGCTGAGAGCTCGGCGATCTTGACGGGTATCGATACCGTGCTGGCAGATGATCCGTCGATGAATGTTCGGCTTGATGCTGAAGAGTTAGGCCTGGATGATGACCTGCCAGTCAGGCAACCGAAACGAATTGTGCTGGATAGCCAGTTCAGGATGCCTTCGCAGGCGAAAATATTCACCGTCGAAGGAGAATGTTTCGTATATACCACAGTTAATATGGAAGCTAAAAGCAGCTATCCATTTATAATCGAAACCTGTGATTCGCAAGATGGCAAAATAGATCTTCGGCTGTTGATGGATGAACTGGCGAAAAAAGAAATCAATCTGCTCCACGTAGAAGCAGGTTCAGTATTATGCGGCGCTCTTTTAAAAAATGACCTCGTTGATGAAATCATTATTTATATGGCGCCACATATCATGGGTGACGAAGCTAAAGGATTGTTTCATCTTCCCGGATTAGAAAAGATGAAAGACAGGATCTCGCTGAATATAAAGGATGTGAGAGCCGTCGGAAGTGATATTCGGATCACCGCATGTCCGCAAATCATGCAGTAGTGCCATTATTCGATATTGGTTGAGATTGGCAATTAGAGGTTATTGATGTCTACAGTTGTTGTTGTAAAAAAAGCCGGTAAAGTCTGTATCGCAGCAGATAGTCTGACGAGTTTTGGTGATCTGAAACTGAACTCGATGTATGATGCCGCACACGATAAAATCTTGCATCATGGTGAGAATTACCTGGGCATCGTGGGCAGCGCGGCGCACCAGCTCGTGCTGGAAAGCCTGTTAACCAGTAAAAAAATATCTGATAAGAAAATCGAAATCGATTTTTCCTCTCGCCTGGCGATCTTTGAAACATTTCGTGCGCTGCATCCCGTGCTCAAAGAAAAATATTTCTTAAATGCCAAGGACGAAGATGATGATCCATATGAATCAACACAGATCGATGCGCTGATCGCAAATCCATCTGGTATCTTTGGCGTACACTCATTACGCGAAGTGACAGAATATAAAAAATTCTGGGCGATCGGCTCCGGTGCTGAATATGCATTAGGTGCAATGTTTGCTGTTTTTGATAATGCTGCCTCGGCAGAAGAGGTGGCGCACGCAGGCGTTGCCGCCGGTGCAGAGTTTAACAATGCGTCATCGATGCCGTTATCAAGTTATGTCGTAGACCTGCAGCAACTACAGTCAGTAGCAAAATAGGGAATAACCATGTTTACCGGAATTATTGAAGCAGTTGGCCGTATCAAGAGTATAGAGCCCATCGGTGGTGACATAAGGCTACACGTCGATGTCGGCTCCTTAGACATGGGTGATGTGCAACTCGGCGATAGTATCGCGGTCAACGGTGTCTGCCTTACAGCTATCGAGTTCGATAAGAAACATTTCGTCGCAGATGTCTCAAATGAGACCATCACATTGACCAGCCTTAAAGGACTGGCTATCGGCAGTGAGGTCAATCTTGAAAAGGCACTATTGCCTACCACGCGACTGGGTGGACACCTGGTAAGCGGGCATGTGGATGGTCTGGGTGAAGTCATCTCTATCAAGGAAGAGTCGCGATCTATCCAGTTGATCATAAGAGCACCAGACGAACTCAAACATTATATTGCGATGAAAGGATCGATCTGCATCGATGGTACAAGCCTGACGGTCAACAGGATTACAAACACTGATTTCGAGATCAACATCGTTCCGCATACGCAGCAGCAGACCATCATAAAAAATTATAAACCGGGTACCAGGGTGAACCTCGAAGTCGATCTCATCGCCCGTTACCTGGAAAGGTTATTACTCAAACAGGATGATGCTACCGGTCACGGAATCACACTGGAAAGCCTGGCAAAAGCCGGATTCGTAAGTTAATCAAACAAAGAAACTAGCATGAAGTTGAATACTACTGAAGAAATTATTGAGGATATCCGCCAGGGCAAGATGGTCGTCATCATGGATGACGAGGATCGTGAAAATGAGGGGGATCTCCTGATGGCGTCATCTGCGGTGACTGCGGATGATGTAAATTTTATGGCACGATATGGTCGTGGCCTGATCTGTATGACGTTGACAGAGCAGCGGTGCAAACAGCTGAACCTGCCATTGATGGTACATGGTACGGATCTTCTGGAGAGTACGAATTTCACCATGTCTATCGAAGCAGCTGAAGGTGTGACAACCGGTATCTCTGCAGCCGACCGGGCAGCGACAATTGCAGCAGCGGTAAAACCTGATGCTTCGCCTAAAGATATCGTACAACCGGGGCACATCTTCCCATTGATGGCTCAGCCGGGTGGTGTTTTAACACGTGCTGGGCATACAGAAGCAGGATGCGATCTTGCCGCGCTTGCCGGCCTGGAACCCAGTTCGATGATCGTCGAGATCCTGAATGAAGACGGTACCATGGCACGACGTCCTGACCTGGAGACATTCGCCGAAGAACATGGTTTAAAAATCGGCACTATCGAAGACCTGATCAGTTATCGTCTACAGAACGAAAAGACTGTCGATCGTATTTCGGAATGTGAATTCCCTTCCCGGTATGGTGATTTCAGATTGATCTCTTACCGTAACAACCTGGATTCAATCATGCACTATGCGGTAGTGAGTGCTGATGATGAGATCGATCCTTCGGAACCGGTGCTGGTGCGTGTTCATATGAAGAATACCCTGACAGATGCTTTAGGTCTGCTGGGTTCAAAATCATGGCCGTTAGATTCGGCCCTGAAACAGATCTCAGAAGCGAAGCAGGGGGTGGTCGTCGTTCTCAACTGGGCAGATGAAGATTCAGTAATCTCTCAATGGATGTCAGAATGTTCCGGTGTCAGTAATGAGGATGTCGTGCAAACGAAGAAACCAAAAGACCTGAGAACCGACGGCGTCGGAGCGCAGATACTGATGGACCTGGGAGTCAGGAAGATGCGCTTGATGACCGCGCCGAAAGTGATCCATGGTCTTGCCGGTTTTGGCCTGGAAGTGGTCGATTACATATCTGGTAAAGAAGCATAATAGCTTCTGTAGATTTAACGCCGTCTCGGGAATAGCGGGATGATAGTAAAGAGTTATACGTACTAAAAATTATTATTTAAGAGAAAGACAATGAGTGAAAGTAAGATAATTGAAGGCAGTCTGCAATATAAAGATGGTCGATTCGCGATCGTGGTTGCACGATTTAATGGTTACATAGTCGAGAGTTTGCTCGCTGGCGCAATGGATACATTGTTAAGACATGGCGTGTCTGCTTCCGATATTACAGTGGTGCGTGTACCGGGTGCATTTGAGCTGCCAGTTACTGTACAGGGCCTGGCGCAATCTGGTAATTACAATGCGATCATCGCGCTGGGTGCGGTTATCCGTGGCGCCACACCGCATTTTGATATAGTCGCGAATGAATCGGCTAAAGGTTTATCGGCGATCGCACTTGATCACGGTATGCCGATTATCAATGGTATCTTAACCACAGAGAATATCGAGCAGACCATCGAACGTGCCGGCACGAAAGCGGGTAATAAAGGGGCTGAAGCTGCCGCTGCCGCCATCGAGATGGTCAATATCTTCAAGCAGCTTGATTAAGTCGCTTAATAATTAAAAACACTGTTGCCTTATGTCAGATACTACAAGTTCATCAAGCAAAGGCCAGGCCCAGAAGGGTGTGGCGAAGGCAAGAGGGAAGTCACGCCGCCTGGCCATGCAGGCTATATATCAGTGGCAGATGACCGGAGATAATATCTCAGATATCAAACAACAGTTTTTTGATGAAAACAATATCTCACAATTCGATTCAGCATTTTTTTCTGAACTGGTAAGCGGTGTTGCTTCATCGATCAGCGACCTGGACGTCCTGCTTGAGAAGTACATGCCGAGAAGTGCTGAATCTGTTGATCCAGTAGAACGCTCTATATTACGTATCGCGGTGTATGAATTTGTTAATCGTTTTGATGTGCCTTACCGTGTGGTGCTGAACGAGGCTGTTAACATCACCAAAGAATACTGTGCTGAAAATAGTCATACATTCGTCAATGCAGTCCTCGACAAGGTTGCAAAAGAAGTCCGCCATATTGAAGTGCAGGCAGCCAGGCCCTGACTGCTTCTTATCACAACTATCTCTTCCTGTTTCTCCATGGGTTTATGATTGATGAATAATGAGTTCGATATCATAAAAAAGTACTTCACCTTCTCAGGTTCACGAGATGACGTGTTGATTGCGAGTGGCGACGATTGTGCCAGCGTAATGGTTTCAGCTGATAAGCAGCTGCTTGTGACGGTAGACACGCTGATCTCAGGTACGCATTTCCCGGAAGATACATGCCCTGAAGATATCGCCTATAAGTCGATCATGGTTAATTTAAGTGATCTCGCAGCAATGGGTGCAACACCTGCCTGGCTGACACTTGCAATAACGCTACCCGAGATCGATGAAGACTGGCTGTCCAGGTTCTCGATAACATTTGCTGAAATCCTGAAACGCTTCAATCTTAGTCTTATCGGTGGTGATACTACGAAAGGTGCGCTATCGATCACGGTTCAGGCAATGGGCTTTTGTGATAAAGCTAAAGTTTTAAAACGTGATAGTGCGCAGCCGGGCGATAATATATATGTGACTGGTAATCTCGGTGATGCTGCGATCGGTCTGCGCGCCATACTTGATCGCCTTGATGATGACGCGCTGCAATCATGTGTCACTCGAATAAATCGTCCTGAAGCAAGGGTGCTATTCGCACAACAGCTGACATCATGCTCAAAATGTGCGATTGATATTTCAGATGGCCTGGTTGCTGATCTTGGTCATATCCTCGAGGCGAGTCACTGTGGCGCTGAGATACTGCTGTCCAGCATCCCTGTGTCACCAGGCGCGAGATATTATTTCGAAAAATACAATGAAGGAAAGACTGACTGGTCGATGC
>CBDUKK010000096.1:0-6613 GCA_965367795.1 uncultured Gammaproteobacteria bacterium | reverse complement strand
ACTAAATCCTCGCCTCTCGCATCAGCCGTCTGTATTCGCCAATCACTTTATCAAGTCCCATAAAAATACTGTCGGCGATGATGGCATGCCCGATATTAAGTTCTCTAAGCTGTGGTAAAGCGGCTATCTCATGTATATTCTGCCGATTTAAACCATGACCGGCGTTAACCTGCAGACCAATTTTTTCAGCATGCTCACAGGCAATTTTTATCTCATTGAGCAACCTGTTCTGCTCGGTTTTGTCTTCTGCATCGGCAAAATGCCCGGTATGTATTTCTATCACCGGTGCACCAGTCCTTTTCGCAGCCTCTATCTGCTGTATATCGGCATCGATAAACAGTGAAACTTTCGTTCCGACATCCGCCAGCTTTGCACAGGCGTCTGTAATCGCGGCCTGGTAACGGATCACATCGAGACCACCTTCTGTTGTCAGCTCTTCTCTCTTCTCAGGGACAAGACAACAATCCTCAGGTTTGACATCACGTGCGATTGCGATCATCTCATCAGTGACAGCCATCTCCAGATTCATCCTGGTCAGCATACGCTCTTTTAACAGGTAGACATCCCGGTCCTGAATGTGGCGCCGGTCTTCACGTAGATGCAGGGTGATACTATCTGCACCCGCCTGTTCGACCTGCAGCGCCGCATGAACAGGATCTGGGTAACGCGTCCCCCTAGCCTGTCTCAACGTTGCCACATGATCGATATTCACGCCTAGAAGTAATTGGCTCGTATTCACTTGATCTGTTCTCCGCTACTCATTATTCGACTTAAAGATGTCGTTACCATGATTTTACAGAAAATAAGCAACATATTCCTTATTCGTAGCATTAAGGTACTTTCTTTGCTATTTTCCAATGTATTCTCGCAACAATAATAACTAGGATACTTCGTGGATATGCAACGCATTATACGTTATGCATTAAGTCTGGTACTTACTCTGCTCTTCCTGCTCCACGTCGGCGAAGTACTCAACATCCCGATCCTGACCAGCCTGGAAAACCAGGCCTATGATGCCCGCCTGAAAATCACACTACCAATGGATGTCGATAAGCAGGTCGTCATCGTAGACATCGATGAAAAAAGCCTCGACGAGATCGGGCAATGGCCCTGGAACCGGAACATCCTTGCAAAGATCAATGATGTACTTTTTGACTATTACCAGATAAAAGCTATCGGATACGATATTGTCTTCGCTGAAGAAGATATCGATGAAGGCGCGAAACTGCTAAACGCTATGGCACAGGGGCCACTGCAGGATGACCCGGAGTTCATCGAGGAGTATCACCGTGTGATGCCTTCACTACAGCATGATCTACGTTTCGCCGAAACACTAAAAGACAGGAAGACCGTGATGGGTTTTGTCATGGATACCGATACCATCAAGGGGGAACTACCCAGTGCTATTACCAAACTAGATAAAAATACATTAAATAAATTAGCCATCCATAAAGCAAAGGGCTATACCGCAAATCTGAAATCACTACAGGCGAGTGCTTTCAGCGGTGGTTTTTTTAATAACCCGCTGCTCGATGACGACGGTGTGTTCCGCCGCGTGCCATTGCTTCAGACTTATGAGAACGAACTGCATGAGTCACTGGCACTGGCACTGACCCGGGCAGCAACAGGTTCTGCCGCGATCGAGATGGTCGTTGAGACCAACCAGGATAGTGACGACCTGTTCCTCGAATGGGTCACCATCGGAGAGATCGCTATCCCGGTAGACCACAACTCAGGCGTGCTGGTGCCTTATATCGGCAAGCAGAAGAGTTTCGAATATATCCCGGCAACAGATGTATTAAATAAACGGAGTGATAAAGATGTACTCAATGGGAAAATCATATTATTCGGTACTTCAGCGCCCGGCCTGCTCGACCTGAGGACGATCCCGCTGGAACCGGCTTATCCCGGTGTCGAAGTCCATGCCAATATCATTCAGGGCATCCTCGATGGACGTATACTTCATGCTCCAGGCTATACCAAGGGGTTTGAGTTCATACTGATCACTTTCATCGGTATCGTATTGACCTTCACATTGCCGATGCTGTCTGCACTGTATTCCACCCTGGTCATACTTGGCAGTATCGTGTTACTTATCTCAACGAACTTTTACGCATGGACAAACGCACAGCTGGTGTTACCCATCGCTGCGCCTGTATTGCTCGTCGTATTGCTTTTTGCGCTGCAGATGACCTACGGCTTCTTCGTAGAATCTCGAGGTAAGCGTCAGCTGGCACATCTCTTCGGCCAGTATGTTCCTCCCGAGTTAGTCGAGGAGATGAGCCTGAAAATGGAGGAGATAAATCTTGATGGTGAAATGCGAGAGATGTCCGTACTGTTCTCAGATGTGCGAGGTTTTACAACCATCTCGGAGAGCCTGGAACCGAAAGAGCTGACCGACTATATCAATGCTTTCCTGACCCCGATCACCAAAGTGATACACGATAACCGCGGCACCATCGACAAGTACATGGGTGATGCAGTGATGGCATTCTGGGGGGCGCCACTGGAAGATGACCAGCATGCCCTGCACGCACTGAACGCTGCCATCGGTATCGTAGAACGCATGAAATCATTGCGCGAAGAGTTCTCTGAAAAGCACTGGCCAGAGATCTACGTCGGCGTCGGCGTCAATACAGGGCATATGAACGTAGGCAATAAAGGTTCAGAATTCAGGGTCGACTACACAATTCTCGGTGATGCAGTAAACCTCGGCTCACGCCTCGAAGGGCTGACTAAAATTTATGGTGTAGATATCATCACCAGTGAATTCACCCGACATGCGGTTCCAGAATACGAATACCGTGAGCTAGACAAGGTGCGCGTCAAAGGTAAAGACAGACCGGTCTCGATCTATGAACCTCTCGGTCTGTTAGAAAATATCAGTAAAGATGAGCGTAAACTATTGAAGCAGTTTCATACCGCTATCAAGCAGTTCCGTGCACAGAACTGGGATGCTGCTGAACGTGAGATTTTCGCTCTGAGCCAGCTAGAACCTGATCGCAAGATCTATAAGATATATCTCGACCGCATTATGTTCTACCGCAAACACCCACCCGGTGAAGACTGGGATGGCAGTTTCACCCATACCTCTAAATAACCTGGCCTTAAACCTCTGATTTTAGAATGAATATCAATCAGTAACGCATTATTCGAGGTTCACTCAAAAATTATGAAGCAGTTCACAAAAACTAATGATAAGGCAGTGTAATTCTGACATTTTCGTCTATAAGTATAAAAACAGTAAAAACTATTGATAACCTGCAGCGATCATTCTGTATGCGAGATAGAAGATCAACCTATGACATCACGGATGACGTTCAACTAACAGACGCGGACAGTGTTCTCAAAGCTGTATGCAGCATTTTTCGTGATGCCTTTACACAATTCAATGCAAGTGCACTGAAACAGGCATTTGACGATTGCGACAGACTGTTTGCAGGCGACTATTCCAGCTACCTGCCCTGCGACACCTTATATCACGATAAACAGCACTCTATGGACATGACGCTGGCACTGGCGCGACTGATCAACGGACACGAACGCAGTGTGGCAAAAGACGAACGCCTGGGTGCCGACAGAGCTGTCATCGCGATCATCACCGCGCTGTACCACGATTCAGGCTATATCCGCCACGAACATGATCACCGCCACTTCAATGGTGCAGAGTACACACCGATCCACGTCTCACGCAGTGCAGACTTCCTGAAAAGGTATATGCATAAGATCGACCTCGGTGAATATGCACAGCTTGCAGCAAATATGGTGCATTACACGGGAAACGAGATCGCCCCTGCGCATATACGCCTGCCAGATGAAAAATGGCATACCATCGGTCAAATGCTGGGGACTGCTGACCTCATCGCACAGATGTCTGATCGCTGCTACCTGGAAAAGTGCCGTGACCGTCTATACCCGGAGCTCGTACTCGGTGGCATGACCGTCAAGGTAGATGAAAAGGGAAACCAAGCCATGATCTATGAGTCTGGTGAAGACCTGCTCAGAAAGACCCCTGCCTTTTATGAAAACGAAGTCGAGCATCGATTGAATAAATTATTCAATCATGTCTACACCTACGAGATAGCGCATTTCGAAGGCGAGAGTCACTATATCAAAGGTCTTGGTAAGAATCAGGCTCGCCTGAAAAACGTTTTGGAAGCGGACGACTTCAGTATGTTACGGCGTCGCCCGCCTGAAAACTATGGCACCAAAAATTTTCCCGGGCTTGAAGCATACCTGAATCAGCACCCGCTAAAAAAACTAAACAGCTATGATCTAGACTAATTACTTTTCGCTAACCGCTTTAACATCATCGCCTCATCGATCACCTCTACACCCAGCTTCTCAGCTTTTGCCAGCTTTGAACCCGCCTTATCCCCGGCGAGTAGATAATCCGTTTTAGCAGATACACTGCCCGTCACTTTAGCACCGGCCGCAAGCAGTTTTTCCTTGGCTTCGCCACGAGACATCGTTGGTAAGGTTCCTGTAATAACGACTGTCTTGCCATAAAACGGGCTATCAGCCAGTTCACCTGCTAGCTGAACAACCTCCTGTACCTCTATACCTGCTGACAGCAACTGCTCGATAACATCGAGGTTATGTTGTTGTTGAAAAAAATTAACGATGTGTTGCGCAACGATGGGACCTATATCCTGTACCTCGATCAGTTGATCATAATCGGCATGCTGTATCGCAGACAATGTCTTGAACTCATTGGCCAGGTTCATCGCCGTCGTCTCGCCAACTTCCCGTATCCCCAGGGCATAGATAAATCGCGATAAAGAGGGTTGCTTACTCTTCTCTAAAGCCGCTACCAGCTTGTTAGCAGATCTTTCTGCCATACGTTCCAGTGAGGCCAGGGTTTCGCTGGAAAGCTGGTACAGGTCAGCGGGAGTGTGGATCAGATCCGCTTCCACCAGCTGTTCGACCAGCTTGTCACCTAGTCCGTCTATATCCATTGCCTTACGCGAGGCGAAGTGTTTGACCGCTTCTGCTCGCTGGGCCTGGCAGTACAGACCGCCGGTACAACGAGCGATCGCTTCGCCTTCTATCTGTTCGATAGCAGAACCACAGACCGGGCACTTCGTCAGCATCTTTATCTCTGGTAACGATTTTTTTCTGGAACCAGGAAGCACACGTGCGACTTCGGGGATGACGTCACCCGCCCGGCGTACGATGACCTGATCACCGATGCGGATATCCTTGCGCCGGATCTCGTCCATATTATGCAAGGTCGCATTACTCACCGTGACGCCGCCGACGAACACCGGTTCAAGCCTGGCGACCGGTGTCACTGCACCCGTTCGACCAACCTGGAAATCAACGTCGATTATCCTGGTGATCTCCTCCTGTGCCGGGAATTTATGCGCTATCGCCCAACGCGGAGCGCGGGCGACGAAGCCCAGTCTTTTCTGTAATTCGATGGCGTTGACCTTATAGACGATACCGTCGATATCATAGGGCAGATCATCACGCCGTTTTGAAATATCCTTGTAGTATTCAAGACAGGCAATGACACCATGAAGTTGCTTTATCTCATTACATACAGGCAGACCGAAATCTCGTAACTGACCAAGGATTTCATAGTGCGTATCAGCCAGTACTCCGCCCTCGACTACACCCGTAGAATAACAATAGATGCTCAGTGGGCGTTTCGCCGTAACCTCCGGATCCAGCTGGCGCAGACTACCGGCGGCAGCATTTCGTGGGTTGGCAAATTCTTTTCCGCCTTTTTCTTTTGCCAGCCTGTTGAGTCGTTCAAAACCTGCCTTCGGCATGAAAACTTCACCACGCACCTCCAGTACCTCTGGGTAATCTGAACCGAGTAAGCGTAAAGGCACTGATTGCATGGTCCTTACATTCTGCGTGACATTTTCGCCGGTGGAGCCATCACCGCGTGTTGCAGCATAGATCAGCTCGCCATCTTCGTAACGCAGGCTGATGGCCAGGCCATCGAGTTTAGGTTCCGCGGTAAACTCGATTTCTTCATCAGTTTTCAGCCGGTCCTTGATGCGCTGATTAAAAGCCAGCAGATCTTCTTCATTGAACACATTATCCAGTGACAACATCGGCAGCTGGTGATGTATCTGCTCGAATGCTGCAAGTGGTGTCGAACCGACCCGTTGCGTCGGTGAGTCGGCAGTAATTAACTCGGGATGTTTTTCTTCGAGCACCTGCAACTGTCGATACAGGCGGTCATACTCTGCATCGGGGACATGCGGATCGTCCAGAACATAATATTGATAGGAGTGGTAGCGAAGCTTTTCGCGCAACTCCTGTATTTTTTTTTCAACGGGTACGGGCATGTGTTTTATATTCTTGGTCACTTAGAGACTGAAATAAGTCTTTATCATGACGTCATTGCGAGCGAAGTGCGGTAATCCCACGAGCGGGTAAGCTGCCTGCTGGAGATCGCCGCGCTTCGCTCGCAATGACGTTAAGACTTAGTGTCTCTACTGTAAAATCAACCTTCAGGTTTCGCTGGACAATTCAGCTGCTTTGCTGCTGGTAAATGTACTGACCTGCGTGCGATAATTTTCTGCATCCTGTTCGGTCAGGGGTTCTCGTCTATGGTTACATAATCGCGCATCCAGCAATCCGGCCAGCTGGTAAC
>CBDUKK010000095.1:0-6718 GCA_965367795.1 uncultured Gammaproteobacteria bacterium | reverse complement strand
AATTCGAGCGCGGTATATGTATTAATCGCTTTTTGTTCGGGCTGTATCATCGGAAGCCTTCTGCCCTGGTAACAAGTGGATAGAACAGGAGCCAATAAGGCGGTTTACAGCAAACGTTTAGCCTTACCCGCCATTGATACCGCTCTGTGAAATTTAATGTTTGTATGATATATATTAAGGATATTCGATAACAGCTCGCATAGTATATTACTTGTATCATGAACAAAGTGACCTTCCAACAACAGCTGCAAAAGCTGACCGTATTCGCGGCCATACTGGTCGTGGCGGCGTGCGATGGCGGCTTTGTCGATTCCGAACAGTCGCTGGGTGACTACGATAGCCGTTCAGTGGTACTGAGCGATGTCGATGCGGATGGCGACCTGGACATGGTAGTGGCAAACCAGAACCAGGGCAACCGGATCTATTTCAACGATGGTGACGGCAGCTTTACCGATTCCGAGCAGTCCCTCGATGAGGACAGCAGCCAGTCTGTGGCACTGGCCGATATCGATGGCGATGAAGACCTCGATATGGTGGTCGCTAACCAGAACCAGGCCAATCTCATCTATCTCAATGACGGCCTCGGCAGCTTCAGCGATTCCGGGCAGGCACTGGCAGAAAATGACAGTTACTCTGTGGCACTGGGTGACATCGAGCTTGACGGTGATATCGACATGGTGGTCGCCAACCAGGGGCAGGCGAACATCATCTATCTCAATGACGGCCTCGGTAACTTCTTCGATTCCGGCCAGTTACTGGCAGAGAACGATAGCCGGGCTGTTGTGCTGGGTGATGTCGATGGCGACGGTTTTCTCGACATCGTGATCGCCAACCAGGGACAGCCCAACCTGGTCTATATCAACGATGATTTCGGTAACTTCTTCGATTCCGGTGCTCTACTGGGTGAATATGACAGTAACGCGATCGCACTGGGTGATATCGATGGTGACGGTGACCTTGATATGGTGGTGGCCAACGAGAACGAGGGCAACCGGGTGTACATCAATAATGGTATCGGTGGCTTCACTGACACCGAGCAGTCACTAGGCAGCGATGACAGTCGAGGCATCGCACTCGGTGATACCGATGGTGACGGTGATCTCGATATGGTGGTGGCCAATCAGAACCAGGGTAACCGGGTGTATATCAATGACGGCTCCGGCAGATTTAAAGATAGTGATGAGTCACTGGGTACATTCAGCAGCCAGTCGGTCGCGCTGGGTGATCTCAATGGCGACGGCAACCTGAGTATCGTGATAGCCAATGCCTTACAGGGCAACCGGGTTTATAACTATGTGCAGGAAGAGTTTGATCTGTTCAACCCTGCGCCTTAACAAGCATCTGAGTGTAAGATCTCTCCCGCTGCTCGAGATGACATGGTAGCCAGCTCAATTACCGCATTTATTATTTATGCTTAATCATTCGATCTTCATGTTTATTCTCGGCTGGGTGCTGTGGTTTTTTATCGAAAAACACCCGGCGTCACTGGGTGTTATCGTGCCCGGCGAGATGGACACCCTGCTGAACAACTTCCAGCTGGCTTTTGATATGCTCAAAGCCGGCTACCTGAAAGCCTCGTTTGTTTTTATATGGAAAGCGCATTACATCGTGATCGCAATTATCGCCGGCCTGCTGAGCTCTATAATATTTCAGGGTGTGGCAAATATTTTGCGTCGACGCAAACTGCGCGACCTGATGTGGCCGAAGAAGATCACCCCGGGCGAGACCGAACAGCAGGACTCGGACACGACTTCAAAATAACGAAGCTGCCGATAGAAACTTAACCTTTTCCGAATAAGGAGCCGAGGATGCCGCGCATGATCTGCCGGCCTATCTGGCTACCCATGCTTCTCGCCGCGCTGCTCACCATGGCTTCCATCGGTGACTGGCGTGTGCTGCGTCTTTTTGGTGTCGTCGATTTTTTACTGTTCTCTTCGTCTGCCGCTGCTGCCATCTTCTCCGCTTTGGCCTTTAACATCTCATAGGCGGATTCACGATCGATGACCTCATCATATCGCCCTTTATAGGGGGACCGGGCCAGGTGTTCCGTGCGCTCTTTTTTTGTTAATGGCCCGACACGGGACTCGGGCGGTTTGATGTAGACGTGTTCCACCGGCGTCGGTTTGCCATCGGCATCCAGCACGGAGACCAGGGCTTCGCCGACGCCGAGCTCGGTGATCAGCTGTTCTGTGTCTATCTGCGGGTTCTGCCTGAATGATGAGGCTGCGGCTTTCACTACCCGTTTATCTTTTGGCGTGAATGCGCGCAGCGCATGCTGGATCTTCATGCCCAGCTGGCCGAGGATATCTTCCGGGATATCCATCGGGCTCTGACTGACAAAATAGACACCGACACCCTTGGAGCGTATCAACCTGACGACCTGCTCTATCTTATCGACCAGGGCATCGGGGGCATCATCAAAGATGAGATGTGCTTCATCGAAGAACAGCACGAACTTTGGCCGGTCGGCATCACCGACTTCCGGCAGGTTCTCGAACAGCTCGGCGAGCAGCCAGATGAGGAAACAGGCATATAACCTCGGTGACTGATGGATCAGCGTGCTCACATCGAGAACGTTGACCACACCGTTACCGGAGAAGTCTGTTCTCATCAGGTCATCCAGCTCGACTGCCGGTTCATTGAAGAAGTTCTCTGCACCCTGCTCGTCCAGGATCAACAGTTTTCTCTGGATAGCACCGATACTCGCCGAGGAGATATTGCCGTATTCCGCTTTGAGTTCTTTTGCATGATCCGCCATCCATACCAGCAAGGAGCGCAGGTCTTTAAAATCGAGCAGCAGCAGGCCATCGTCATCGGCGATCTTGAAACAGGAATACAGGATGCCGCTCTGGGTGTCGTTCAACTCGAGCAGGCTGGACAGCAACAGCGGCCCCATGTCAGAGATGGTGGTACGGATGTTATGGCCTTTGTTGCCAAACAGGTCCCAGAATACCGTGGGCACCGGACGGAACTGGAAGTCTTCGATAGCCAGCAGTTTGACCCGTGCGTCGATCTTCGGATGTGGTTTGCCGGCAGCGGCCAGCCCGGAAAGATCGCCTTTCACATCAGCGAGAAAAACCGGCACACCCAGGCGTGAAAAATTTTCTGCCAGGTTTTGCAGCGTTATGGTCTTGCCGGTTCCTGTGGCACCGGCGATCAGGCCATGGCGGTTGGCCATGGCTGCATCCATCACGAAATGGCCATTACTATTACCGCCAATCAGCAGGCTCGGAGAATCACTCATTTATAACTCCATCATTCAAAACAGGTCGCCATTAGAACATGAAGTTCACCGGCTGACAAAGTGACGGCTGAAAAAACAGCCGCGCTATTTAAGCAATAAAAAAACTACCGTTGGTTTCGATAGGTAAAATTAAAATCAAGGCCCCGCTCGTGTAACCATTGAGCTAACAACCAGCAGGCAGCCGCCCATGCCGTACCGGCTGCCCAGCCAGCGAGTACATCACTTGGCCAGTGCACCCCGAGATAGACACGGCTTGCCCCGACCAGGAAAGTGGCGAGAACTGAACAGCAGATCAGGTAGACCCGTACCTTGTGCGCAGAGTGCACGATCGCTAGCAGTGCACCTCCGGTCAGGTACACCACTGCCGATAGCATCGAATGGCCGCTGGGAAAACTGGAGGTATAGATCATCGAACCATGAGTCACGAGGTCAGGACGGGGACGGTCAAAACCGGTCTTGAGCAGGGTACTGAGCAACAGGCCGCCCACTATCGCCGTCAACAGGAACAGGGCAACCCGGCGCACCCCCAGCAGCCAGAGGTAACCGACCGAAACCACGGCAACCAGGCTGAGCACCCCGACACCGCCAAGTGCTGTAAAGTCCCTGAACATTTCCTCGACCCAGGCTGGACCGAGCGGGTCGCCAGGATCACCCGGTACACGCAACGCCATGAGCAGCCACTGATCGAAACGCATGGTGTCACCCTCCAGCATCTCATCAGCGATGAGCAGAAAGGCGAAGACAGCAAACCCGAAAATCGATAACACGAGCGATGCCCGATGATGCGACACGAATCGCCCGGAAGTTTCACTAACCGTGTGCTTATCAGACATAAACACTCACCTCGTAATTATGGAGAGAGACAAAATAACAGGCTAAACCTTAACCAGTTTAAGATTACCCACTTTATCGACCTCGGCATCCCAGCCTTCATCTAACCACGTCGTCGAACTGGTTTCCACGATCAATGCCGGGCCCTGAATCCGCTGCCCTGCTTTTAAACCTGCACGGTTGATCACTGCTACCTGCCCTTCTACACCGGGCATGGTCGTTAACTGGTCATCAGTTGCATCTGTTGCCTGCCACTTCGGTAATACGAATGACCCGCGCTGCTGTATCGCTCGCACCCGGACATTGACCAGTTCGATATCGATATCCAGGTCATGACCGTAACTGTCTTTGTGTTTCTGGTGGAATGCCGCTTCGATAACCTGCAGGCCCTGCCATGGCAGGTTGAGGGCATTGCTCTGGCCCTGGTAACGGACATCGACGCTGAGGCTTGTTTTTATATCGTCATTGCGGCTATAGGAACCGTCATTCGGGGTGAGCTCTGCAACCGCATGATCCACCAGTTCTTCAAATAGCTTATCGATGTTTTCTGCATCGCAGTCTTGCAAAAGTTTATTGATGGTACGCGAGCGTTCCCGGCTGGCTTCGGCTGCCAGCATGCCAAGCGCAGACAGTACGCCTGCGTTTACCGGCACCAGCGCCTTGCTCATCTCCAGCTCTTCCGCCAGTGCACAGACGTGCAGGCCACCGGCACCGCCGAAGGAAACCAGGGTGAATTCTTTCGGGTCTTCGCCGCGTTCGACCGACATGACACGCAGGGCACGGACCATGTGATCATTGACCACATCGATGATCCCCCTGGCAGCTTTCTCGTTGCTCAGCCCCAATGGCTCGGCGATGTCGCTGACCGCTTCGATGGCAGCCGCTTTATCCAGCTGCATATCGCCGCCGAGGAACGACTGCGGCAGCAGCCGTCCGAGCACGACATTGGCATCGGTCACCGTCGGCTGTTTGCCGCCTTTGCCATAACAGGCCGGGCCCGGGGCTGCACCGGCAGATTCCGGACCGACCAGTAACAGGCCGCCAGCATCGACCCGCGCGATAGAACCACCACCGGCACCGATGGTATGCATATCCACCATCGCTACGGCTACCGGGTAACCGCCGATCTTTGCCCCGGTGGTAAAGCCGATCTCCCTGTCGATGATGGACACATCGGTGGAGGTGCCGCCCATATCAAAAGACAGCAAGCGGTCTTCGTCCGATTCGCTAGCGACATACTGCGCGCCTCTAAGACCACCCGCCGGACCCGATAGCAGCAGGTTAACCGGGTAGCGGCCGGCCTGCTCGGCACTGGTGGTGCCACCGGAACTCTGCATGATGGACAGCGCCACATCCTGTTTACCGCCACCTGTAAGTTCGTTTTCCAGGCGCTGCAGGTAGCCCTGCATCAAGGGACCGACCTTGGCATTGAGCGCCGTGGTCATCCCGCGTTCGAACTCTTTATATTCCGGCAGCACATCGGAAGAACGGCTGATGAATACCTGCCGGCCGGCCATACCGGCGACGGCTGTCTCTATCTTCAGCTCTTCACTGTCATCAAAAAACGAGAACAGCAGGTTGATGGCGACCGCTTCGGGTGCCAGCGCCTCTAGCTGTTCGACTAAAGCCGACAGGTCTCGCTGGTCAAGCTGCTGCAGGTGTTCGCCCTGCGCGCTCAGGCGTGAGTTCACCTCGAGACACAACTCTCTTTCGATCAGCGGCGGTTTCTTTAGCGGCGTCAGGTTATATAACTCTTCTCGTGCCTGGCGGCCGATGCTGAGGACATCCGCCAGGCCTTTATTGGTGATATAGGCGGTACGTACCCCCTTGCCTTCGAGCACGGCATTGGTTGCTACCGTGGAGCCGTGGACCACAGTGAGGTTGCTGGTTTCCAGCGTTGCATCACGCCTGGCAAGATCATCGATGCCCTGTAGTATCGCCCGCTCGGGTGAATCTGGTGTCGACAGCACTTTATGGATGCGAACCGATCTGGATTCGTCATCGAACAGGATGAAGTCTGTAAAGGTGCCGCCGGTATCGACGCCGAGGAATTTGGCCATGCGGCTATTATAAAATAAATATCAGACATAAACGTCATTGCCATGCCTACGTGGACGCAGCTTATCAGGGCAATGCAATGAGTGTTTAACAGGTAAGCTTGTCATTTATCGTCATTGCGAGCGCTAGCGATGACGGCACAGGTGAAATTAGCTGGCTCAGGTACTTGCATGCTTCTGTAATTCAGTAATAATAACGCCCCATGTCATCGCTTATCTCGGTTAACAATCTGACCCGCCACTACGGTGATTTCTGCGCGGTCAATAACGTCAGCTTTGAGCTGGCTGCCGGTGACATCCTGGGTTTCCTCGGCCCTAACGGTGCCGGCAAGTCGTCTACCATGCAGATGCTGAGCGGCAACCTGGCACCGACCTTCGGTGAGATAAGCATCAACGGCATCGACCTGCTGGAGCATCCGAAAGCGGCAAAAGCCTGTCTCGGCTACCTGCCGGAAAACCCGCCGCTGTATAAAGAGATGACGGTGACCGAATACCTGCAGTTCTGCGCGCGCCTGCACCTGGTCAGCAAGTCACAGCTCGCCAGCGTGTGCGACTTCGCTATCGAGCGCTGTGGCCTGGGCGATGT
>CBDUKK010000094.1:0-6739 GCA_965367795.1 uncultured Gammaproteobacteria bacterium | reverse complement strand
TCTGCTGATAACTGAATGATCATTTCACCTGTAATAACACTCATCTTTTCTTTTTCATCAGTATTGAAGACATAGTCGCCGGCGGCCATAACACCTACGGTAGCGGGCTTATCCTCACCCTGAAAGGCAATAGATTTCACTTTGCCATCAAAATATTCATTGCTTTTAAACATCGTTACTCCCGGTAAATTAGCCTGCATGGCGGATTCACAATTTAGCATTTCACCGCTTGCTTAACATATTGATATTGAAATAATTACTCGTATATTATAGAATTCTAATATTGTTGGCCAGTAAAGAAGATACGATGATTGAAAAATATAACTGTAGTTTTGTAGAATCACAAATTAATGAAGGCGGGCAATTAATCGATGTGCGTTCGCCGCTAGAATTCAACCAGGGCGCACTGGATGGCGCGATCAATATGCCTATCGAGAGCTTCCAGTATCTGAAAGACGCTATCGATAATACGAAACCCGTGTTATTGTACTGTAGAACGGGTGCAAGATCAGAAATGGTAAAAAGATATCTGGAACAAATGGGATTTGACCAGGTCCATAATATCGGTGGCTTAAGACAATTTGCAGGCTGCTAAGATAAACCGGCAATCATGACAGGTAGACTAACTATGGCGTATGATATCTCAGTGGAAAACATCAAGTGTGGTGGTTGTGCAAACACTATAACGACAAGGTTGAATGAAATGGATAGCATAGACAGCTGTGACGTTGATGTTGAAAAAGGTATCGTGTCTATCAATGGTGACGAATCTAGCCGGGAACAGGTAACGCAATTACTGCTTAAACTGGGTTATCCGGAAAGTGGCACCGCTGAGGGACTTAAGGCGGCCAGGGCGAAAGCTAAATCATTCGTCAGTTGTGCGGTGGGAAGGATCAACTCCTGATCTATCGAATTTCTTAAGATATTCTAAAAATGCCGGATTCACCGGCATTTTTTTGGTTCACGCCATTTCATGATACCATTCGCCGCCTATGAAAACGCGTGATTTCCACTACCCGCTTCCACAACGACTCATCGCTCAAACACCCAGCGATATTCGTTCACACAGCCGGCTGTTACATTATTCTCGTAAAAACCAGCGCATCAGTCATCTGCGGTTCAGCGATATTATCGATCTGATCAAGCCGCAAGATCTACTGGTGTTCAATAATACCCGGGTCATTCCGGCACGTATGTACGGTATCAAGGAGACCGGCGGTAAAGTAGAGATACTGGTAGAACGTCTGACCTCTGAATTTCGCTGCCTCGCACATGTGAAAGCGAGTAAAACACCTAAACCCGGTAGCGTGCTCACCCTGCATGTGGCAGGGGCCAGCGAGGAACAGAATCCGCGACATTTAAGCGTGACAGTCGAAGGCCGTGATGGCGAGCTGTTTATCCTGAGCTCAAAAAATACCACTATGGCTGAAATCATGCAGCGTACGGGACATATGCCGCTGCCTCCTTATATCAACAGGGATGACACCGCCGAAGATTTTTCACGTTACCAGACTGTCTATGCCTCAAGCCCGGGAGCTGTCGCCGCGCCGACTGCGGGATTACACTTCGACGAGGACCTGCTGGAAAAACTTCAGCATAAGGGTGTCAGTTCCGCCTATGTCACCCTTCATGTCGGTGCGGGCACCTTCCAGCCGGTGCGCAGTGAACAGATCGAAGATCATGAGATGCATTTCGAATACCTGGTGGTGCCGCAGGAAACCGTCGAAAAATGCCAGCAAACACGGCAAAATGGCGGCCGGATTATCGCCGTCGGCACGACAACCGTGCGTTCACTGGAAACGGCGTCACAGAGCGGGGAACTAGAAGCCTATACAGGGGAGACAGATATATTCATCTACCCCGGTTATCAATTCAAAAGTATCGATGCCTTGATCACTAACTTCCATCTACCCGAATCGACGCTGCTGATGCTGATCAGTGCCTTTGCTGGAAAGGACGAAATGCTTCGCTGTTATGCAGAAGCGGTTAATGAAGAGTACCGTTTCTTTAGTTATGGCGATGCGATGTTCATCAGTTAGTTCTGGTGATAGACAAAAAGATAAAACATCGCGGAATAAATTCCGCTCCTACAAAAGCCATACCTCTGTAGGAGCGGATTGTAATCCGCGATTTTCATAGATAAATACCGTAGCAGGATACGAAATATATCTATTATATAGATTAACTAAATTACATAAACTATTGATGTTATTTAAATTATACAAAGAAAATAAAGGCGCGAGACGAGGCCAGTTAAGCTTTGACCGTGGCACCATCGAAACCCCGGCATTCATGCCAGTGGGCACATACGGCACGGTCAAGGCGATGACCCCGGAAGAGCTGACCGATATCGGCGCAGAGATCATCCTCGGCAATACCTTTCACCTGATGTTACGCCCGGGCACAGAAATCATCCGTAAACACGGAGATCTGCATGATTTCATGCACTGGCAAAAGCCGATACTGACAGACTCTGGTGGTTTCCAGGTCTATAGCCTGGCAAAGATGCGAAAGATCACCGAATCGGGTGTACTGTTCCATTCTCCGGTCGATGGCAGAAAGATCGAACTGACGCCGGAATATTCCATGCAGGTTCAGAAGGAACTGGGATCTGATATCGTCATGATATTCGACGAGTGCACGCCGTATCCTGCCACTGAAAAAGAAGCCGAGGATTCAATGCAGTTATCCTTACGCTGGGCAGATCGGTGCAAAACAGCCCATGGGAGCAATCCTTCGGCCCTGTTTGGCATCGTGCAGGGCGGCATGTACGAAGCATTGCGTCATGAGTCTGCACAAGGCCTGACCTCCCTGGGCTTCGACGGTTACGCGGTCGGTGGATTATCCGTAGGCGAACCGATGGAAGAACGTAACCGGGTACTCGATTTTACCGTGCCAAAACTGCCTGCTGACAAACCACGCTACCTGATGGGTGTCGGCAGACCTGAAGACATCATCGAAGCGGTCAGGCGAGGTATCGACATGTTCGACTGCGTTATCCCCACACGCCATGCCCGCACCGGATTCCTGTATACCTCAAAAGGCATCCTGAAGATCAGGAATAGCCGCTACCAGGATGATATCCGTCCGCTCGATGAGAACTGCCAGTGTTATACCTGCAAGAACTATTCCCGTTCTTACCTTCGCCATCTCGATAAGTGTGGAGAGATTCTTGGATCGCGCTTGAGCACGATCCATAACCTGTATTACTACCAGCAACTGATGCGGGACATTCGCGACGCTATAGAAAACGACCGCTTTGATGCATTTGCCGAGCAGTTTTATGCACAAATTTCAGCCGATAATTAATAATAATATAAACCACAGAATCACTATCATTTATGGCATAATATCGCGCCATTAATGGGCGCTGTACAGTGCCTTGTTTTCATATAATTTTAAGAGGTTACTATGAGTTTTTTCATTTCTGACGCAATCGCAGATGCGGGCGCAGCAGCACAATCACCCGATCCACTGGCATCCCTGATTCTGCCGATCGGACTGGTCGTCCTATTCTATTTTTTCCTGATCCGTCCTCAGAGCAAACGCCAGAAAGAACACCGCCAGATGGTCAATGATCTGCAAAAAGGTGAAGAAGTCATTACTACAGGCGGCATCCTGGGCAAGATAACCAGTGTCAATGATGACTTCATCACCCTGGAGATTGCAAAAGATGTGTCACTCAGCGTCCAGAAAAATGCGGTTCAGACGATCATGCCAAAAGGTACGATTAAAGAGCAGAGCAAATAATTACTGCTATAAAGTCTTTTAATAAAACTACAACCATTATAAAAATAATACCAGGAACACTCAGCCATGCTGAATCAATATCCACTGTGGAAATATATCTTACTAATCGTCGTTCTGCTCATCGCCAGCATCTACGCACTGCCAAACCTGTATGGCGAAGACCCTGCCGTCCAGGTTAGCCATCGCACCAAGTCGATAACCGATGAAGACAAACTGCTGATCGAACAGACGATCAAAGCGAAAGAGCTAAGCCTGATATCGATCGAACTGGAGGAGGGACGTGTTCTGGCGCGTTTCGCTGATACCAAAGATCAACTGGTCGCTGCTGACGCATTAAAAGAAGCATTAGATAAGCAATACCTGGTCGCGCTAAACCTGGCACCCGCAACCCCGGGCTGGTTACGTGCCTTAGGTGCAGCACCCATGTATCTTGGTCTCGATCTACGTGGTGGTGTACATTTCCTGATGGAAGTGGATATGGTCGCAGCGATCAAACGCCTGGAAGAGAGCCTGCTGTCTGACATCCGCAGCACATTGCGTGATGAGAAGATACGTTATCGTGGCGTGCGACGTGATGATGATGGATTGCATATCTCGTTTCGCGAGCTCGAGCATATGGAGCAGGCCGCTGAAGAGTTACCGCGTGTTTACCGCGAACTCGAATTCGATGAGAAACCGGATACCTTGACCCTGCATGCAAAACTGACTGAAGTTGCCATCAGGAATGAGAAAAAATCCGCTCTGCAGCAGAACGTCATCACCTTACGCAACCGTGTCAATGAACTGGGTGTCGCCGAACCTGTCATCCAGCAGCAGGGTGATTCACGTATCGTGGTGCAGCTTCCCGGTATACAGGACACCGCCGGTGCCAAGAAGATCCTTGGTGCGACAGCAACCCTCGAGTTCAGGATGACCGAAGGCACCCGTGCCGACTGGCTGGATGCGGAGCAGAACGGACGTACACCGCTGAATTCGATCCTCTACTATGAACGTGATGGCAGCCCGGTACTGTTGAATCGCCGAGTCATCGTTACCGGCGATCAGATCATCGACGCAGCATCGACCTTTGACAGCCAGAAGGGCACACCAGCCGTATCGGTCCGCCTGAACGGCAAAGGCGCAAGCAAGATGGGTGAAACCACGCGCGAACATATCGGCAAACCGATGGCTGTCGTGTTCATAGAGAACAAGATTGAAACCAAAAAAGTCGGCGACGTTATTACTAAACATCGCACCACGACGAAAGAGGTGATCAATGTCGCGACCATCCAGGGACAGTTCAGCGCGCGCTTTCAGATCACCGGCCTGGAATCTCAGGAAGCACGCGACCTGGCACTGTTGCTGCGCGCCGGCTCTCTGAGAGCGCCTGTCGAGATCATCGAAGAACGTACCGTGGGCCCAAGCCTGGGTAGAGACAATATCGAAAAAGGCTTTTTCTCAGTCATGATCGGCTTTGTCCTGGTACTGATCTTCATGACCGTCTATTACAGGGGTTTCGGCCTCATCGCCAACGTCGCTCTGACCGCGAACCTGGTGATCATCATCGCAGTACTCTCATTGTTACAGGCGACATTAACCTTGCCCGGTATTGCCGGTATCGTGTTGACCGTCGGTATGGCAGTGGACGCAAACGTACTGATCTTCGAGCGTATTAAAGAAGAGATAAAAAATGGCAACTCGCCACAGGCGAGCATCCACTCGGGTTATGAGAAAGCATTCAGCACTATTACCGATGCCAACGTCACCACCTTGCTGGCCGCTATCGTGCTGTTCACACTAGGCACCGGGCCAGTCAAAGGTTTCGCCATCACATTGTGCATCGGCATCGTAACCTCGATGATCACCGCCATCGTTGGTACGCGTGCGATCGTGAACCTGCTGTATGGCAACCGCGAAATCAAGAAACTTTCAATATAATAATGATACAGGACATCAGGTAGCAAACATGTCACAGACAGCAACATCGCCAAAACAGAAAACAATGATCAATTTCATGAGCAAAAGAAAACCGGCAATGGTTTTCTCACTGATCTTGATGATCGTTTCACTCGGCAGCATTTTTACTAATGGCCTGAACTTCGGTATCGATTTTACCGGTGGATACCTGATCGAAGCCGGATACCAGTATGATGTCGACCTGGACCGTGTCAGGTCAGCACTGGTAGAAGCTGAGTTTAAGGATGCCCAGGTACAGAACTTCGGTTCATCAAAAGACATCATCGTACGCATCGCACCTCGTGCCGACATCAACAAAGCGACCATCGGTGACAACATCCTGAACGTATTAAAAACCACGTCAGACAAGCCTGTCGAGATGCGCCGTGTTGAGTTCGTCGGACCACAGGTCGGTGATGAGCTGCGTGATGACGGCGGTATCGCACTGCTGGTAGCGCTCGGCGGCATCCTGATCTATATCAGCCTGCGTTTCCAGTTAAAATCTGCAGTCGGTGCGATCCTGGCACTGATTCACGACGTCGTCATCACCGTCGGTGTGTTCTCACTGTTACAGCTGGAGTTTGACCTGACCGTACTGGCATCTCTGCTGGCGGTTATCGGTTACTCGCTCAATGATACAGTCGTCGTTCTCGACCGTATCCGTGAGACCTTCAGAAGCATCCGTAAAACATCATCTGAAGACATTTTAAACATCTCGATAAATCAGACGCTGGCCAGGACACTGGTAACCTCTTTAACAACATTACTGGTATTGTTCGCCCTGTTCTTTTTCGGTGGTGAGATCATACATGGCTTTGCCACAGCATTGATCGTGGGTGTCATCATCGGTACTTATTCATCGATCTATATCGCCAGCAGTACATTGATGTTGATGCATATCCATAAACAGGACTTCCTGGTTGTTGCTAAAGAAGAAGTTGTCGACGACGCACCTTAGCGAAAGAATAGTCATATGTTGTAAGTTTTAAGTCTTTTTTCTTTACTTATAACTTACTACTTATGACTTACATCTCGTTACTCCTGTTCACCACCG
>CBDUKK010000093.1:0-6790 GCA_965367795.1 uncultured Gammaproteobacteria bacterium | reverse complement strand
ACGGTCGGTGGTGACGATCAGCATGTGATCGGCATCGATATCATAGATGTCGCGTACTTTACCGCTGTGCAGCAGGGGCAGGCTTTTTATGTGGCTAGTATGTAATGTCGCAGGCATGTCGCTATCTTTTGGCTGGGTTTATAGATATGGAATACAGTTGTTTGAAGTCGAGCATTTTACGCCAATGACTGGGACAATAGGAGAAAAACATGTATGTAAAGAATAACGATATATTTTTTCAGTAAACCGTGCCTTAATGTCTAAAGTGGTATTGAAGGCAGGATGAGACTGTTATCTATCATGGTAATATTATAGTAAACACAAGATCCAGGTAGAAGGTTAGCGATAACAAATGCTAGATTTTCAGAGTTTGACCATGCTCGGCTTCGTGCTGATTATTGCCGAGATAATAGGTGTCTTGACCGCGATACATGCGGTGATGCAACCGCGGTCATCGCAGGGCGCTACTGCATGGTTCATCGCCCTGATCACATTTCCCGTTATCACTGTTCCTTTATATGCGGTCGTAGGCCGCACCCGTTTTCTTGGTTATACCGAAGCGTTACGCGAAGCTGAAGCTAGCGTCGGTGATCGCGTGCGCACCTGGACAGGTCAGATGAACCTGATGGCGGCAGAACCGCGTGCCGGGTTAGAGGTCATCGAGCTGCTCGCTCACAGGCTTACCCGTATTCCTTTTCTACGCGGTAATCATGTCGAACTGCTGATGGACGGCAAGGCCACTTACGATTCGATGATCAACGCCATAGCGTCAGCGGACACTTATGTGCTGGTACAGTTTTATATCGTACGTGATGATGTCACGGGCAGGCGTTTACGTGATGCGCTGATAGCAAAAGTGCAGAGTGGCGTGCGAGTGTATTTTCTGTACGACGAGATCGGCTGTATAAAATTACCGGAGGCATACCTTGAGGTGATGCGTGATAACGGTATCGAGGTATCGGGTTTTAAAACCACAAAAGGACAAAGTAACCGTTTCCAGATCAATTTCCGTAATCATCGCAAACTGCTGGTCGTCGATGGCAAGACCGGTTTTATCGGTGGCAATAACCTGGGCGACGAGTACCTGGAATACCGGGATACGCACATCAAGATAGAGGGTGCCGCGGTGCAGCATATCCAGCTTTCTTTTATCAAGGACTGGTACTGGGCAACCGGGCAGATAGTGCCGGTCAGTACTGAAATCGTAGCCGCTGAAATATCTGACCAGGCGGTCGCTATCGTGAATACCGGTCCGGCAGATGAGGCGGCTAACTGCAGCATCCTGTTTTCTAGCCTGGTCAGTAGTGCGCGTTCGCGACTGTGGATTACCAGTCCATACTTTGTGCCAGATGATGCCATGGTGAGAATGTTACAGGCAGCCGCCTTAAGAGGGGTAGATGTCAGGATAATTTTGCCAGATAAGCCAGACCAGCTTCTGGTCACACTTGCTTCCTATACCTATTACGACGTTATGTTAACTAGTGGTGTACGACTGTTCCGTTACCGGGAGCATTTTATGCACCAGAAAGTGATACTGGTAGACGATACGGTTGCTGGTGTCGGTACGGTCAACCTGGATAACCGGTCGCTATATCTTAACTTTGAAGCAACCGCGTTAGTGGCCGATGATGCTTTTATCAAGCAGGTAGAGACTATGCTGATCGAGGACCTTGATAACAGCGAGCCGGTACGATGTGAACATTTTTACCATAAGCCACTGTATGTTCGCGTCGCTGCAAATATTGCCCGTCTTGCATCACCGTTACTGTGAGTCGCCGGTCGGTTTACTGGCTCTTTTTGGCGAGTCGCTTATCACGGGTCAGGCGATAAGCGATATAGTATTTATAGATGTTGCTCACGTATTGAACGGTCTCACGGCCGACCCTTTTTGCGGCGACGACCTCGACGTTGCCGAACCAGACATTGGGATCCAGTCCCATTTTCCTGGCCTCGTTACGCAAACGCCGTACTTTGGCCGGCCCGGCATTATAGGCAGCAAAGGCAAACAGGGTCTGGTTTAACGGATCGATCGCAGGGTCAGTGAAGTAGCGGTCCTGCAGGAAGCGCAGGTATTTGATGCCGGCGTGTATATTGTTCTCCAGGTCTTCGATATCCGGGATGCCAACATTTTTATCTGTTGCGGTGCTCGGCAGTATCTGCATGATGCCGACTGCACCGACATGGCTTCTGCTGCTGTGATCGAGCTGTGATTCCTGGTAGGCCAGCGCTGCCATCATCAGGTAGTCAAAATCATACTGCTCGGAATATTTTTCAAACAGGCCCGATAATGCCTGAAACTTTTCCTGCTCTGCAGGGCTGAGCGCATTCTTCGCCCACCTGTTATTTACCATGTAACGCTTGAACAGGATGTTGCCCAGCATGGTGCCCTTCTGGTGTTTTCTGACGAACTGGTCGACGATGTCCTTCAGTTTCGGGCTGTTCTTGCGGAAGGCCCAGCCGATACTGCCGCCGCTGTTGATGCTGATCTCGGGGTGCAGCCTTATCTTGTCGAAGATCTGCGCCCATAATTTTGCCTTGTGGTCGTCGACAAACGTCATCGAGATCAGGCCGGCATTCACCATTTCCAGCAGGTCCGCATCTTCCAGGTATTCACTGGCTTCGATAATCTTGACCGGTTTAGCCTGGTGAGATGACCGTGGTAGCTGCTCGAGCTGCGCACATAAACTTCTTTACCGGAGAGGTCTTCGAGATTATTAACGGTTGGTGCGCCGGGTCCGCTGATGAGGATCTCACTGACGTTCTTGTAGGCCGGGCGGCTGAAATCGACCGATTTTTTTTCTTTCTTCGGTGATCGAAAGATTTGCCGCCGCGATGTCACCGCGGCCTTCGATCAGCCAGGGCAGGAGTTTGTCCCGGGGCACGGGCAGAAAGACGACCTTGATCTTGCGTGTGCTGGTCTTCAGTTTCTTGTTGATAAATTTTTCGAACTCGAGAAGCGCATCATATGACACTCCCCTGATCTGCGCCTTGTCGAAAAAAAACAGTAACGGGTTGTCCACTACCAGCACGCGGATCTTGCGTCGCTCGACCATGCCGTCGAAATCACCTTGCCATGCCTTGTCTAACTGCCACTGCTCCATGAAATCATCAGAACTGTCTGTAGCGATGACCGCAGGTGAGATCAGTATCGCTGCAGTTAACAGCAGCAGGTGAATGCTTCTTTTCAGTGGGGATAATAAAAACATGGGATTCACCCGGCAACGTGGATCAGGTTTTTATTTGCAAGCCGGTTTCAAATGTTCTTTGTACGGCTGCAGTGTCGGTGCCGCCAGCGGCTGAAGCTAACAGTGCAAAGACGAACAAGGTTAGATGCCCAACTGTTAGTCGTTTATTCATGATGTTCTTCTGGTCGTTTAAGTATCGGCAGAATAGGCAGGATTTCTAACTCAAGTCAAACCAAACCAAAGAACCCTAAAAAAACCCCTTTCCCTCTGCTTCTAACCAGCTGATTCCACGATTTAGAAAAATCACAGCAGCAGAATTTAGAGCTTATCCTCTTGTTAAAATAAAACCGGCGAACACCTCCATGTCCTGCATCATTTCGTAAACAGGTTACTTTGTGGTTGAAGCGACCATTACGTAAGTTCGCCAAAAGGAATATAATCCCAGAGGTTATTGATGATTAGATTTGACGTCAAAACTCAAACTATTTTTAAATTGAAGAGTTCTAGGAATGAAAATTTTGCGTGAACCGCTGGTGCATTTTATATTTATCGGTGCCGTTATTTACCTTTTATTCGGCGTGTTCGCCGAACCGGAAACTGAAGAGACAGACAAGACCATCGTGGTCAGCACAGGAGAAATCGAGTGGATGAACACGGTCTGGCAGAAACGCTGGAGCCGGCCGCCGACGGCTGAAGAGCTTGATGGTTTGATCCAGCAATATATAAAAGAGACTGTACTCTATCGTGAAGCACTGACCATGGGGCTGAACAAGCACGACCAGATCATCCGCCGCAGGCTGGCACAGAAACTCGAGTTCCTCGCCAAGGACCTGGTGGCATTGACGCCGCCCACTGAGGAAGAGTTGCGGACTTATTTCAAGGCGCGCCAGAAATATTATTCAGAGTCGACTCGTTACACCTTTACCCAGGTCTATATCGATGCGGACATGCGCGGCGATGCGACACTGGATCATGCAGAGAAAATAAAAACGGCTTTGATCGCAAAAGGGGAGTCCATCGATAATGCAGGTGAACTGGGCGATGGATTGATGTTGCAGAACTATTATCCGGAAAAAGATCAGGTCGAAATTAAAAAACTGTTTGGCGGTGATTTTTCTGAGTCGCTGGCTGAGCTGACGCCCGGGCAATGGCATGGTCCGGTACTGTCTGGTTACGGCGTGCATCTCGTGTACCTGCATAGTGTTATCGAACCAGAGGTGACAAGCTTTGCTGAAGTACGCGATCGTGTGACGAGTGACTGGGAGAATGAAAAGGGAATCGAGCTCAACGAGAAGTTCTATGACAGTCTGAGAGAACAGTACACCATCATCATTGAACAACCGACAGACGATGACAAGATTGCAATCAGACAGGAGGCCATGCCTTGATACGGTCTCTTAAAATCTTATGGCAGGCGTATATGACTGTCGTGCTGCTCGGTCTTTCGGCAACGCCGCTAAGTGCCGATGAGATCCGTCCCGCACTGCTGGATATAAAAGAGCAGAGTACCGGTTTGTTTGCTGTGACCTGGAAGGTGCCCACTCGCGGCGACAGAGTCCTTGCCATAGCTGCGCAACTGCCGTCCAGTCTGGAGTTACTGGGTTCGCCAACCGTGAAGGACTTGCCCGGTGCACGCATCGAATATGCAACCTATAAAAATAACCAGGAGTCGCTTACCGGGCAGACGGTTTTTATCGACGGGCTGGCAGCATTGCAGACGGATGTTCTGCTGCTCATCCAGCTGCAGGACGGTACCCAGCATTCGGCCATCCTGCGCCCGGCATCACCTGAATTCACCATCCCGCTGGAAGCATCAAAACTCCAGGTAGCCGGCGACTACTGGCGCATGGGCACGATTCATATTCTGGAAGGGGTCGATCACCTGCTGTTCGTGCTGGCACTGATGCTGATCGTGTCCGGTTTTGGGCCGCTGCTGAAGGCGGTAACGGCTTTCACTGTTGCGCACAGCATTACCCTGGTGCTGGCAACACTTGGCATGGTTCACGTTCCATCTGCACCCACCGAAGCGATTATCGCTTTGAGTATCCTGTTCCTTGCGTTGGAGATCATACACAAAAATAACGGCGCCACCGGACTAACGGAACGTTTTCCCTGGTTGATCGCATTTATATTTGGATTATTCCATGGCCTGGGTTTTGCCGGCGCACTGTCTGAAATCGGTGTGCCCCAGCACGAAGTGCCGCTGGCATTAGTCATGTTTAATGTCGGCGTGGAAACCGGGCAGATTTTATTTATTGTTGCCGTGCTCAGTCTGTGGGCGTTGCTGCGGCGACTGCCCATTACACTGCCACAAGGTAGCTGGCGTGTTATGCCTTATGCTATTGGCAGTGTCGCTGCATTCTGGACCATCGATCGGGTGATGTCATTTTTGCCACTCACTGCTTGATACTTGTGAGTGGCTAAGTGGCGAGTACGCGCGTACAGTTTAACAAGGATATCCATAAAATAAATTAACACCCGGCTACCAGGTTTGTACTCTCATACAAGCAATCAGCCAGGTGCGGTACTGTTCTCCGGGTGAGCTGTAAGAGTATCTTCAGAAATTTGTGAATTACTACGACCATGTACGCTATCGTGAATCACTGAATAACCTGACGTCTGCAGATGTATTTCATGGTCGAAGTCAGGCGGTTTTAGATCAGCGTGCAGTGATTCAATCAAATACTTTAGCCATCTGGCGAAAGCAAGCAGCGGCGTGCTGCTGCGGGTAGAGTATCAAGGTGAGGCTCGCTTTGTCGCGGTGAAGCTGGCTGCTGCATGATCTCTCACATCATATCTGATGCAGATGTATCCATCTGTTGATGATAGTCTGTATTGTAATCAAGGCCGCATACTGCGGGCCCTGAATGCAGGCATTTGCAGGAGCGACTTTAGTCGCTCAGCATACCCCGAGAAACCTCTGAGTCTTCGCGTAAATTCAATTTTCCCTGATTTGGTTGAGCTGCATCCAGGTTGGTACTGTCAATTTAAGTAGATTAATTTTAATCAAAAATAAACCTGTAACGTATCGACTCTTAGTTTAGATGAGCCAGAATCTTCAAGAAAATCGCTGTAATTTAAGTGTAGTTGACAGTACCGGGAGAGTGCTTAGCCAGGGTGACGATATCGATATCAATAACAGGTAACCACTTTTGATTTATAATAGCGATAATTTCATTATCAAATCGCTTTTTTATATCAGGCATGGTTCGCGTTCTTAAGAGTTTTCTGCTGGTATTTACGCTACATTTCAGTGTGGCTTCAGCGGAAACATTTAGCAATCTGCCAGGCGTAAGCGTGCCATCTGAATCGGATATCCGCGAGGCAGCCGTTGCGTTCGTCAATACCACTACATCACCGGGATTGTCGGGTGCAACACTTACGGTCGATAGCGCGGATCGACAATCAGAACAATGGCGCTCCAGCCTTGGCTTCGCTGCGGAATTCACCATAAAAAATCACATCTTTAATGGCTACTGGGGCCTTGCACTGGTTGGTGGGCAATTAGACGACAAGCTGGATATTATTGCAGACGATGGCACGCCAGTAGACCTGGATTTGACGCGGGACGTTTTTTAGGAGTGCGTGGTTCGTTCGGGCTCAGC
>CBDUKK010000092.1:0-6795 GCA_965367795.1 uncultured Gammaproteobacteria bacterium | reverse complement strand
TTGCACCGCAACCAAATAGGCACCTATAACACCGACCGCACTGAATATAGTCGCCAGCAGTGGCATCGAGATCACGCCGGCCATAAAACGAGGTGCGACGATACGCTGCATCGGGTTCACCGCCATCATCTCCATACCGGATAACTGCTCGGTAGCTTTCATCAGGCCGATTTCGGCAGTCAGTGCAGAACCTGCCCTGCCGGCAAACAGCAGCGCGGTAACTACCGGGCCCAGTTCACGCAACAATGACAATGCGACCATCACACCGACCGAATCTTCGGCGCCAAAATCGACCAGTGCGTAATAGGACTGCAACGCCATCACCATACCAACAAATAAGCCAGCGACAACGATGATAATGAGCGTCTGTACGCCGACCGAGTAAAGCTGCTTTACTACTAACATCGGGCGCACGAACAGGCTGACACAGCTGGATATCACTTCCAGTAAAAAAACACTAGCCCTGCCCAGCCGACGAAAGCTGTGAATGGTAGCTGCTCCTATTTGCTGAAGCCTGTCGATAAATCGATTTAACAAGTTCATTCCTTTCGTTGGTACAGATCATCCATTATCGGATCAGCAGGGTAATGAAACGGTACGGGACCATCAGCATCACCATGGATGAACTGATGGGTCCACTCTACAGTACTGCTCTGCAATGCTTCAGGAGTACCACTTTCGACCACTTTGCCGGCCGATATGAAATGCACATAGTCGGAGATAGACAGGGTATCCGGTACATCATGTGATACCACGACACTACAGATATTCAGTGCGTTATTGAGTTCACTGATCAGCGACACCAGAACACCCTTGGAGATCGGGTCCTGACCGGTAAACGGCTCATCATACATGATCATCATCGGATCCAGGGCAATAGCCCGCGCCAGCGCAACACGCCTGGACATACCGCCAGAAAGTTCAGAAGGCATCATATCTGCCGCACCGCGCAAGCCGACCGCATTTAGTTTCAATAAAACCAGGTGGCGAATCAAGGCTTCATTGAGCCTGGTGTGTTCACGCAACGGGTATGCAACGTTCTCAAACACGCTCAGGTCGGTCAATAATGCGCCGCTCTGAAAAAGCATTCCCATGCGCTGGCGCAACTCAAACAGTTTCTTTGTCGAAAGTTGGTGAACGTCCATGCCATCGACCTCGATGCTACCCTGATCAGGTACCAGCTGTCCGCCGATCAGTTTCAATAAAGTTGTTTTACCGGTACCGCTAGGTCCCATGATGGCCGTAACACCCTGTCGAGGTATATCCATGGATAGCCCATCAAAAATTTTCCGACTGCCGCGGCTAAAGTGTAAATCTCTAATTTTGACGAGGGTGTCGCTCAAGTCAGCTGCCTTATTGAAATAGTGTTATTTTCGCGGGATTGTAACATGCCAGATACGATGCTACGTTCTGATATCGGATATTAAGTAACGTTCCATAAAAATAGTCAGAAAAACCCGGCTAATGCCCCATGATTTCCAGTACCGAACGAAATTTGCTCAGATCTGCAACTTTTAGCTGTGGATGACTTACGATCAGTGTGGCGCCACTATCCTCCTTTTCCTGACCTGGCAATTGGCTGATAAATGGTTCGATATGAGACCTGACCGCTCTCAGGTCTCGCAGATCATCTTCAATAATTGCAAATCGCGCGTGTTGCAGACAATTCGCCGAGGAATCATCCGGGCGCCATAGTTTCTCGGCTCCGGGCGCAGACTGACCAGCAATCATGTCAACCTGTAGAGAATCTGCCAGCTCGAGAAACCGCTCATCAATGGCTTTTTCCATCTGCAGACCGCTTGGAAACACCAGTCCTGATAATTGTGGTTTCAAAATTCTCAACGCCTCAGTCAGCGCCAACGATGAGACCGTATCGAACATCCGATGATCGCATTCGATAAAAAACTGAAAGCCTGAGTGCACATCATCCAGCAACGCCGCACAGTCTGCCAGGTACTGTTCCTGCCAGTAAAAAAACGGCACCAGAACGGTATTAAACTCGTTGCTGTAATATCCCAGGCGCCAGTCTGCCGGTAGATCTTCCGGGTAAAAGCTGTTTATCCAGTGCGGGTGAAGCCAACCATAGGCCCCCACATTAATCGTCTGTTTCAAATTACCACCTAATTATTTCGCAAGATTTCTTGGAGAATTCAATCGCATAGCGTATTCTTCGCACCTTAATCGCAAATAGTAAGAATATTCAACTGCAACACCCTGTATTAATTTCCTATGTTAATTGATAGCGTCGCCATTATTGCTGGTTTTATTTTATTGATATGGAGTGCAGACCGCTTCATCGTCGGTGCTGCCTCGACTGCGCGAAATTTTGATATCCCTCCCCTGATCATCGGTCTCACCATCGTCGGTTTTGGCACCTCTGCACCCGAGATGATGGTCGCTGGTTTCGCCGCTTATGACGGCAGTCCGGCAATGGCCGTTGGTAATGCTCTGGGCTCTAATATTACCAATATCACACTGGTTCTGGGGGTGGCCGCATTAATTTCACCGATGCAAGTACAGTCCCGTATCATCAGAAAAGAACTACCGATCCTGTTGCTGGCAACGTTGGTAGCAATCGCCCTGATGCGAGACCTGACGCTCGGTCAGTTTGATGGTTTCATCCTGGCAGGCCTGCTGGTTTTACTGATGTGGTGGATAACACGGCAGGGTTTACGCAACCAGCTGGACGATGCCTTAACCGAGGAGATCATCGAAGAATTACCGGGCCGTATACCGACATCACATGCTTTGTTCTGGCTGATCACTGGTCTGATAATGTTAACGGTCAGTTCCAAGATACTGGTATGGGGAGCCGTTAATATCGCCACTGAACTAGGCGTGAGCGAACTGATCATCGGACTGACCGTTATTGCTATTGGCACCAGCCTGCCGGAACTCGCCGCCTCCATCACCGGGGCGCTGAAAAATGAAGACGATATCGCGATCGGTAACGTTATCGGTTCGAACCTTTTCAATACCCTGGGTGTACTGGCTATACCCGGAATAATCAGCCCATCGATACTGAACGAAGAGGTACTAAACCGGGATCTTGCTGTCGTATTCGCACTCACCATCATGCTATTTGTGATGGCCTACGGTTTTCGCGGCGAGGGCAGGATCAATCGATTTGAAGGCGGCATATTACTGAGTTCTTTCATTGCTTATCAAATACTGTTATTTTTTAGCTTGAATAACTAGCGGAACAGCCATGCCATCAAGCAATAAATCGAACTTTTCCACAGTTGACTTCCAGCGACTAGGCCGTGAAGTAGTGACAACAGAACTGGCAGAAATCACCGCACTACAGTCACGTATCGACGAAAACTTCTCCAGTGCGTGTGAGTTACTGCTGAACTGCAAAGGCCGGATCGTTGTCACCGGCATGGGTAAATCTGGGCATATTGGCGGCAAGATTGCGGCCACACTCGCCAGCACCGGCAGCCCGGCTTTTTTTGTCCATCCCGGTGAAGCCAGTCATGGTGATCTGGGCATGATCACCAAGAATGACGTGGTCATCGCCCTGTCAAATTCAGGCAACACTGCTGAGATCACGACCATCATCCCGATACTGAAGCGGTATGCCGTACCACTGATCAGTATGACCGGAGATAAAAATTCCACGCTGGCAACCGAAGCCGATTTCAACCTGGATGTCGGCGTCAGCAAAGAAGCCTGTCCACACGACCTCGCTCCGACTTCCAGCACCACGGTAGCACTGGTCATGGGTGACGCACTGGCCGTGGCCCTGCTGCAGGCTCGTGGCTTCACCGCTGAGGACTTTGCCCTCTCTCACCCGGGAGGCAGCCTCGGCAAACGTTTATTGCTGCATGTCTCAGACGTCATGCATACAGGAGAGCGCATCCCCAAAGTACCAGAGTCGGCAACCGTCTCTGAAGCATTGCTGGAGATGAGCAAGAAAGGACTCGGTATGACTGCCATCGTAGATGATCAGGATACTGTCCTCGGCTTATACACCGATGGCGATCTACGCCGCTCGCTGGATAAAGGCATCGATGTGCGTAGCACCGCCATCAGCGACATGATGACGAAGAACTGCCGGACCACTACTGCCGACGAACTGGCAGCAAGCATCGTCAAACAGATGGATGACCATGGTATCAATGGCTTACTGGTCACCGATGACAACAATAAATTAATCGGCGCTTTCAATATGCACGATATATTACGGGCAGGTATTGTCTAACCCTGTAACATGTTGCAAGTTGTATGTAAAAACAAACAACTTAAAACCTGTAACTTACAACTGAAAACTGATTATTCATGCAAGACATAATAGAAAAAGCAAAAAAAATCGAACTGGTCATCTTCGATATCGACGGCGTGATGACCGACGGCGGTCTTTTCTTCGACAACCACGGCGGCGAATACAAGGCCTTTCATTCACTGGACGGCCACGGTCTGCGCATGTTACAGGAGTGTGGTGTCAGAGTTGCTATCATCACTGGTCGCAAATCCGAGCTGGTCAAACACCGCATGAACGACCTCGGCGTCACCCTTTTATACCAGGGCTATCGTGACAAAACACCGGCTTTTGCAGCCCTGCTCGAAGAAGTCGGCCTGGATAAAGACCAGATAACCTATGTCGGTGACGACGTAGTAGACCTGCCTATCATGTCACAGCTGAATTTCGCCATCGCGGTGCAGAATGCTCACCCTTTCGTTAAACAGCATGCCCACTGGATCACCGATCGTAGCGGAGGCCGCGGTGCAGTAAGAGATGTTTGCGAGCTCATCCTTGAATCGAAAGGCCTGCTCAATGACAAGCTTCACTCTTATTTACACACAGAGAAGTAGATTCAACAACGATGAAACGCCTGATCAGTCTCATAGTATTTTCCGCTGTGGCAATAATCGCCTGGTGGTCTACGACCAGTTATTTTAGCGAGGAAGAGCAAAAGCAGGCAAAGAGCAAAAAATATATCGAGGTATTCATGAACGAATTCCAGATGACTACGATGGACGAGTATGGAAAACCCTCATATACCATCGATGGCAAGCGTCTAGAACGCTATAACGACTCTGATACCTCGAGAGTAGAGCGACCGGTCATCCATATGCTGGAATCAGGGAAGCAGTGGAAAGTGAGCGCAGATTTCGCACTGCTCAACGATAAGAGAAGCACCATTCAGCTAACGGAAAATGTGGTCATGCAACAACAGAATATTGAACCTGCCGTCACCATCAGGACTCAGAGCATACTGATCCATACAAAAACACAGGTCGCAGAAACCGATGCACAGGTTGCTATCACACAGGGTGAATCGAAGATCACCTCGACCGGTATGATTTATAATAATATAACCAGTAAACTAGAGCTCACATCCAGCGTGAGCGGTTATTATTTACCTTATGACTAATATCTTAAGACACAGCTTAACTGCCGGTCTGATGTTCATCAGCCAGGCAAATGCCTGGGCAGCCGAAAACATCGAGAAGATCCACATCGATGCCGACTACATGCAGCTAAATATAGAGACTGGCTACAGTGTCTATATCGGCAATGTGAATATCAAGCAGGGCGAACTGAAATTAACCGGTGACAAAGTAACCATTCAACAGACCAGGGAAGAAGTTGAGCGAATCACTGTTACCGGCAAACCGGCACATTACAACCATATCACCGAAAAAGGTGAGAATATTCAGGCCGAGAGTGAGCAGATGGTCTACACCGCCAGCAAGAACAAACTGGTGATGACGGTCAACGCCAGCCTGAAGCAGCCCGACCATCAGGTCAGCAGCCAGAAGATCGTTTACGATACCGAAAAGAAAATCGTCATCGCTGGCGACAAGAGAGAAACTTCCGCAGGCTCAGACAACAAGCAAAGGGTAAACATCACCCTTACGCCGAAGAAAGATCCCGCAAAGAAATAATATAAATGCCCACTCTCATCGCTAATAACCTGGTCAAATCATATAAGTCACGCACCGTGGTCGGAGATGTCTCATTTGAGGTTAACAGCGGTGAAGTCGTCGGTCTGTTAGGCCCCAACGGTGCCGGTAAGACCACCAGTTTCTATATGGTGGTCGGACTGGTAAAGGCCGATTCAGGAACGATTAGTCTCGACGATAAGGACATCACCCGCCTGCCGATGCATGCCAGGGCGCAACAGGGGCTGGGATACCTGCCGCAGGAAGCCTCTGTTTTCAGAAAATTAAGCGTCGAGGATAATATTCTCGCCGTACTGGAAGCCAAAAAAGACCTGAGCGAACACCAGAGAAAAGAGAAACTGGACGCTCTCATCGATGACCTGCAGATCGATCATATCCGCCAGAACACCGGTATGAGCCTTTCTGGCGGTGAGCGGCGGCGTGTTGAAATTGCCCGTGCACTGGCATCGCAGCCTTCATTTGTACTGCTTGATGAGCCCTTTGCCGGTGTTGACCCGATATCTGTCATCGAGATTCAAAAAATTGTAAAACACTTGATTGAGCGCAATATCGGGGTACTCATTACCGACCATAATGTTCGGGAGACACTGGGAATATGCGATAGAGCATATATCCTTAGCGGTGGTAAAATCATTGCCAGAGGACAACCAGAAGACATTCTTTCAAATGAAGAAGTAAGAGAAGTCTATCTTGGCCGAGATTTTCGTCTATAAATAGGTTAATGATTTAACATTTGATGTAACGGAGAGTTATACGACAAATCTATTCATTCATGCTGCTCTCGAAACGATAAAATACAGCCAGACAGCGCAGCATCGTTGTAACAGATGAAACAGTCTACAGATACACCATGAAGCCCACACTTCAGCTAAAACTTGGTCAACA